>JABDJM010000299.1 GCA_013002475.1 Saprospiraceae bacterium
AATCTGGGTATAGCTCAAATCGAAGAGTTAATCGATAACCAGGCCCTAGATAAAATTGATGCCCTACTAGCCCTGCTCGCGGCAGATGGTCTGATCATCCATGTCAACCCCATGCAGGAATGGTTACAACCAGAGGGAGACCGCCTTAAACGGTCAGCTCTGGAGAGTATAGAACAAGTACTGCGAGTAGGATCATATCCAGTCATAGTAAAAGAAGTGGGTCAGGGGTTTGGACCAGAAAGTTTAAGAGCTCTTTTCAGATTGCCTTTAGCAGCTATCGACCTGGCGGGCTCCGGAGGAACCAACTTTGCCTTACTTGAAATTCTTCGTAAGGAAGAAGATAAAAGAGATACCTATTCCAACCTTGCCTACCTGGGTCATTCAGCAGAAGAAATGATCGGGTTTATTAATTCATTTGACAAATCCGAAATGAAGTGCAAAGAGGTGATCATCTCAGGGGGGATAAAGAACTTTTTGGATGGCTATTTTTTGAGAGGCAAACTAGGATTGAATAGTGTCTATGGGCAGGCTTCTGCCTTTTTGAAATTCGCCCGGGGAGATTACCAGGCGTTACAAGAATATGTAGCATCCCAGATTGAAGGATATAAATTAGCTCAAAACTTTTTGAAGATCCGGTAAGTGGGATAGAATCATGAGCGCAGATAAAAACAAAAAATCTATCAGTGGCTTTTCCAAGTTAACCAAGCTTGGAAAGATGAAGTGGTTGGTCGAAAATTTCTTTATCGATCCCGAGAATGTCATGCGCGAATTAAAAAGTTATTGGTTGCAGGATGATCAGCAAAAAGTACTGGATGGCTTTAGCGAAAATACCATTAGCAACTTTTTGCTTCCCTACGGGGTTGCCCCGAATTTCGTAATCAACGGAAAAACCTATGTGGTCCCCATGGTAACTGAAGAGAGTTCTGTTGTGGCGGCAGCTTCAGCAGCAGCAAAGTTTTGGATGACGCGAGGTGGATTCAATGCAAAGGTGATAGACACCCAGAAGATCGGACAGGTTCATTTTTTATGGGAAGGGGCTTCATCAAAACTCTTCAACATTTTCCCCGAGTTAAAGGATCGACTAAAAAAAGATACCGCCCATATTACCGCCAACATGGATAAAAGAGGGGGTGGCATCCTTGACATCGAACTGCTTGATAAGACAGAAGATCTTAGCAATTACTACCAACTGAAAGCCTCTTTTGAAACTTGCGATTCAATGGGTGCCAATTTCATCAATTCGGTACTTGAAGAATTCGGTTTAATCCTCTGTGATTTCATTCAGGAACAAAAAGATTTTGACGAAGTCGAGCAGGAGTGCGAGGTCATCATGGCGATTCTTTCGAACTACACTCCGGATTGTCTGGTAAGGACCTGGGTAGAATGTCCTGTTGAAGATCTGGGTGATTTTCCAAACGAAATGGATGCGCGTACTTTCGCTGATCGCTTTTGTCAGGCAGTGTGGATCGCCACGATCGACCCGTATCGGGCCACAACTCATAATAAAGGAATATTCAACGGAATTGATGCCGTCGTACTTGCTACCGGAAATGATTTTCGCGCAATAGAAGCTTGTGGCCATACCTATGCAAGCAGTAAAGGACAGTACCGCTCTCTTAGTTCCTGCAAGATCAAAGACGGAAGGTTTCATTTCTCTATGGATCTTCCTCTGGCTGTTGGTACGGTTGGTGGCCTCACAAAACTGCACCCGATTGCCAAGAGGTCACTTGAGCTAATGGGTAATCCAAATGCTGAAGAGCTTATGGGTATCATTGCCGCAACCGGACTCGCTCAGAATTTTGCGGCGCTGCGATCCCTAGTCACCACAGGGATACAGAAAGGCCATATGAAAATGCATTTGCAGAATATCCTGAATCATCTGGAAGCAACAGAAGAGGAGGCAACAGCAGCCATGAAGCACTTCCACGATAAAGTGGTCTCCTTTAACAATGTGAGAAACCTTCTTGATCAGCTTCGCGAACCTAAGTCCCGGAGAAATCTTACTAATTCAAACTAGGCGCAGCTAATTCTTTTTCTTAGTTTTCTGACCAAAGGCCATCTCAGGTTTTAGTCCTTTATCAATTCAATATCATGAGAACAAAGAAAGTATCCTTTATCAATCGAAATGGATATACGCTTTCTGCCCGATTGGAACTTCCGGCAGATCGTCACCCTCACAACTTTGCCATTTTTGCTCATGTCTTCACTGGCAGCAAAAGTTTATCGGCCACCCGCCATATAAGCAGGTCACTTACTCTTCATGGTTTTGGTGTCCTTCGTTTTGATTTTACGGGCCTTGGTGAAAGTGAAGGAGATTTTGCAGATACCACCTTTACCTCCAACGTGGATGACCTATTGGCTGCAGCGGAATTTTTGGATGAACATTATAAAGCCCCTGCCCTGATCGTGGGGCATTCTCTGGGTGGAGCCGCTTCCATTTTTGCCGGAGCAAAACTTGATACAGTCAAAGCAGTGGCAACTATCGGAACTCCTAGTGAACCAGAACATGTATCCCACCTGCTGGAAAGTAGCAAAGAAGAAATTGAGCAAAAAGGCGAAGCACAGGTTTCTGTTGGAGGAAGGAAGTTTACGATCAAGAAACAATTCCTGGATGACCTGGAATCCAAAAATATGTTCAGCGTATTACAGAAAATGAGAAAAGCTCTTTTGGTCCTTCACTCCCCTCAGGATTCGGTTGTGAGCATAGAGAATGCCTCCCGGTTATTTAATGCAGCTTTTCACCCAAAAAGTTTTGTGACCCTTGATGGTGCTGACCATATGTTGACCAATAAAAAGGATGCCGTGTATGCTGGGAATCTTATTGCTTCCTGGGCAGATCGATATGTTCAGATCCCTGAGCTCAAAAACCTTGACACTGAACATCAGGTAGTGGTTCGATTGGGAGCAAATGGATATACTACTGGGATCAAAGCAGGGAAGCATGGCCTTATTGCTGATGAACCCTTGAGTGTTGGTGGAGATGATTTTGGACCTTCCCCCTATGAATTACTGAGTGCCTCCTTGGGTGCCTGCACGGCCATGACACTACAAATGTATGCCAGAAGAAAGGGTTGGGACTTAAGAGAAGTAGAGGTACATCTTAGCCATGGAAAAAAATATATGGATGATTGCAGCGATTGTGAAAAACCCAATTCCAAGATCGATCACTTCCTGAGACTAATTGAATTTGAGGGCGATCTTACACGTGACCAGATCACGCGCTTGCTGGAGATTGCGGACCGATGTCCTGTGCACAAAACTTTGCATAACCCAACCAGGGTAGAAACTCAAATATTAGATGTGATCACTCCATAAAAAAATCGGACCCAAAAGGGTCCGACAAGGTCATTAGTATGAGGTCCAGATTTAGTATGGAGACCTTTTTAACTTAACCGGAAAAACTATGGGCTTATTCTTTAAAGCATTGTGAACCTTGATCTTTTTGTAGTTCAACATCGCTTTAACGGTAGAGTCATACTTAGGGTTGTTTGTTGAAAAAACAAGGATCTCTCCCTGATCATTAATCTGTAGCCTGATCATGAGGCTTGATTCATACTCGACATTTCCCCAGAAGGCTGGATGATTGATCAAGTCGAATAACTGTGTTCTCAATTCGTCAATAGGGTCGACGAGTTCGTTGGTAGCGTTTACCTGGATTGATCCTATCGAAAGGATGGCCAGGAATAAGGCAGTTTTTAAAACTTTCATTTCTAATAGTTTTGGGGTTAAGGAATGTATTTTATTCTTTTGGTTTTTCTTCGAATGTTGGTCTTCGTTCTTTTACTTCTAAAGTAAGTGTTAAACGATGTTGGTTTTTAGCGTAGTTGTATCTGGTTTTTTCTTATGTCACTTTTTTGAAATTTTCATCGTTTGTGATCCTTTGTAAAATGTTTCTTTGTGACCATTGATGATCCTCGAACCAAAAGGTAACCCTTAGGCTTAGTGTAAAAAAAACGCGAGCAAGGATTTTAACATATTTTGCTTTGTGCACTTATGATTAATTCCTCATGATTACCGGTGAGGATATCCCATGTACGTCAACTATCTTATTTCTAACTGCAAACATTACCAATCCTGCAGTATTCTTTGCTCCAGTTTTCTCGAGCAAGTTATTTCGGTGTCCTTCAATCGTTCGGGGTGACAATTACAAGTCGGCAGCCATTTGGTTGGTAGTTTTTTCTT
>JABDJM010000351.1 GCA_013002475.1 Saprospiraceae bacterium
TGGATGATCCCCATTATAAATGGAAACTCCCGAAGAGATCAGGCAATCCTGGAGACTGCCCGGGAAATTGCCTTGCGAATCCTGGATAAGGACCCCGGATTACAAAATCCCCTTAATCAGAGACTGCGCAATTATCTCGACCAGCACAAAAAGAAAATCAAGGTCTGGAACAGGATTTCTTAGAAAACGTCGTTTGTTACAAGCTGTTTGTCCTTTAAATCAGTGCTAAGGGGCATTTTTGGCTATTTTTGAAAAAAAAATATGGCGACGAGATTGAAGATGACAGGCTTTGCTCGCTTTTTCATTTTTCTATTGATTGCTGCTCCTCTGATCTATTCGGGAGTTTCCATTTATAATGGGGATCATCCACTGGATGCCGTCAAAAAGGATTTTGGGATCGACCTACGGGGAGGATCAAATTCTTCTGATGATATTTCGAAGGAGGATTTAAATCCTTCAAAAGGAAACGATGATCAGACGAAGCTGATCAAGTTTTTGAGGGAAAAAAATGAGCAATTGGAAATGGAGAACGAAGAACTAAAAGCAAAATTAAAACAGTTGGAAGGAGGCTATTAGGACTCCTTTGTTTTTAATTTCTTTGTGGCAAAATAAAAGCATGTTCAAAATACTAGTAAACGATGGAATTCACCCGGATGGCCAACAAGCGCTGGAGCAAGCCGGGATAGAGGTTGTCAACCAAAAGGTTCCTCAGGAGGAATTGATGTCAAAGCTTCCGGAATTTGATGGCATTGTGGTCCGTTCCGCAACGAAAGTCCGCGCCGACCTTATCGATGCATGTCCAAATTTGAAGGTGATCGCTAGAGGAGGTGTGGGACTGGATAATATTGATGTTGATCATGCAAAGGAAAAAGGTATTCCGGTGATTAATACTCCGGCTGCCTCTTCCCAGGCAGTTGCAGAGTTGGTTTTTGCCCACTTATTTGGTCAGTGCCGTTTTCTATCCCAATCAAACCGGGAAATGCCTCAAAAAGGAGATGCATCCTTTAAGCAACTGAAAAAATCCTACTCAAAAGGAATTCAGCTAAGGGGTCGTACCATGGGAATAATTGGACTTGGCAGGATAGGCCAGGAAACCGCTAGGATAGCACTAGGAGTGGGAATGAAAGTGGTCGGAGTCGATCCTTTTGTTGATTCTGTAAATATAGATGTACCTGTCTTCGGTGCAGGATCGGTAACCGCAAAAGTGGAATCTGTTCCAATGGAATCCATGCTGGCTGAAGCGGATGTTATTAGCCTTCACGTTCCTTTTCTTGGAAAGGCGGTTTTAGGAGCTGATGAGTTTTCGAAAATGAAAAATGGGGTGATCATCATCAATGCAGCCCGAGGAGGAACGCTTGACGAGGATGTACTGCTGGAGTACCTCAACAACGGAACGGTTTCTTTTGCCGGCCTGGACGTTTTTGTTGGCGAACCCACCCCAAGAGAGGATCTATTAAAACATCCCAGAATTTCTCTTACTCCCCATATTGGTGCTGCAACGGGGGAGGCCCAGCGAAATATCGGTATGGAACTAGCGCAAAAAATTACCAAGGTCTTAAAGAATTAATAATCCTTCGATGGAAATCTCTGCAGGTCAACTAGCTGAATTATTGAACGGAACTCTAGAGGGAAATCCTGAGGTACTGGTTAGTCAGCCTAGCAAAATTGAAGAAGGCGGGCCGGGAACAGTTTCCTTTTTGGGAAACATGAAGTACGAATCTCATTTGTACAAAACAACTGCCTCGGTGGTCATTATTCCACAAGATCTTTCACTAAAAGAATCAACTGATGCTACCCTGATTCGAGTGGATGATGTGTATTCCAGTCTTGGGTTTTTGCTGAACCAATTTCAAGATTCATCTGCACCAACTCCTGGTCAGGATTCACTTTCTTTTGTTCACACGGATGCAACGGTGGATCCCTTAGCTAGCATCGGAGCCTTTTCAATAATTAGTCCAGGAGCCTCCATCGCAGCTGATGCAATTATTTTCCCGCAAGTTTTTATCGGTCCGGGAGTGAGTGTAGGCAAAAACACAATCATCCATCCTGGTGCAAAAATATACCGTGGGTGTCAGATCGGAAACTATTGTGTGATCCATTCGAATGCTGTAATTGGGAGTGATGGATTTGGATTTTCTCCCACTGAAAATGGAGACTATAAAAAGATCCCCCAGGTTGGAAATGTCGTTGTGGAAGATAACGTAGAGATTGGAGCTAATACCGTAATAGATAGGGCCTCAATCGGCCACACATATATTCGCAAGGGGGCTAAGTTGGACAACCTAATTCAAATTGCACATAATGTTGATGTTGGAAAGAACACTGTAATAGCTGCGCAGGCCGGTATAGCAGGCAGCACCCGCCTTGGTGAAAATTGCCAGATTGGCGGGCAAGCTGGTTTTGTAGGCCATATCGAGGTAGCAGACGGTACTAAAGTCCAGGCGCAAAGCGGTATCTCACATTCATTGGAAAAGGAAGGGGCCGCCTGGTACGGGTCGCCTGCACTGAGCTATAGGGACTATCTAAAATCCTACGCAATCTTCAAGAATTTGCCCGGTTTACAGGCCCGGATCAGAGATCTCGAGAAGCAAATCAAGGCTTTAGAGGGAGAATAAAAATCCCTATCTTCGCCAAATTGTTAATTTAACTAGTTTTCACCTTGGGTTTTGGCCTGCATGAGCAGAACTTGAGACTGATACCACCCTGATGAAACAACATACGATACAATCAAGGCAAAGTATTGAAGGTATCGGGCTTCATACTGGTAAGGCAGTTACCATTCACTTTAACCCGGCCCCTGCTGGCCATGGCATCAAATTCCAAAGAATTGACCTCGATGACCAGCCGATCATACCCGCTCTAATTACCAGAGTGGCTACTACTAACAGGGGAACTACCATCCAAACAGGCGAAGCTCAAGTGAGCACAATCGAACATGTACTTTCGGCTATTCAAGGGATGGAGCTTGATAACATCCTTATTGAAATTGATGGTCCTGAGGTCCCCATTTTAGATGGGTCCGCATCTGGGTTTATCGAAACTCTGCAAAGGTGTGGAAAAGTTGAACAAGAGGAGGAAAGAGATTTCCTGGAGATAACTGAAACTGTTTCTTATCAGGATGAGATCTCAGGAAGCGAGTTGGTAGCAATTCCGGCTGATTCTTTCCAGGTAACAACATTGATCGATTTCAACTCCCCCACTTTAGGACAGCAGTATGCTGCCATGGAGGATATTTCCGAATATCAGTCTGAGATCGCTCCCAGCAGGACTTTCGTTTTTCTTCATGAACTGGAGCAACTGCTGAATCAAAACCTTATAAAGGGAGGAAACCTGGATAACGCTATTGTGATAGCGGACAGGATAATGAACGAGGAGGAACTTGCCGTGCTAGCGAAGCGGTTAGGAAAACCTGGGATAAAGGTGGAGAAAACGGGTGTGTTGAATACCACCGAGCTTAAGTTTAAAAATGAGCCGGCCCGTCACAAACTTTTGGATGTTATCGGAGATCTTTCCCTTGTGGGTATTCCGATAAAAGGGAAAATCGTTGCTACCAAACCTGGCCACACAGCCAATGTGGAATTTGCTAGAATCCTTCGGAAGAAATATCAGGAGCAGCGTAAGCTCAAGGAAATTCCAAAGTACGATCCCAATGAAGAACCACTTTTGGATTCCGCTAAGATCCAAACTATGCTCCCCCACCGCCATCCCTTTCTAATGGTGGATAAGATCATAGAACAAACTGATCAATATGTCGTTGGTGTTAAGGCAGTAGGATTTAATGAATTCTACTTTCAGGGGCATTTTCCAAACAACCCGGTATTTCCGGGAGTATTGCAGATGGAGGCCCTGGCCCAAACAGGAGGAATCCTGGCTCTAAGCACCGTCGAGGATCCACATAATTGGGATACTTATTTTTTGAAAATCGATAGTTGTAAATTCAAAAGAAAAGTAATTCCCGGAGACACGTTAATTTTGAAATGCGAATTTCTTTCACCCATTAGACGAGGGATCGTTCATATGCAGGGAACCGTTTATGTAGGGAATAACATTGCCTCCGAAGGAGAACTAACCGCACAAATTGTTAGACGAAAAACTGACTGTGAGTAAATTTCAGGACATCCACCCAAACGCCCAGATCGGGAAAAATGTAAAGATTGCTTCCTTTGTTACCATTGAGGAGGATGTTGTCATTGGTGACAATTGTGAAATTGGGGCCAATGTTTCAATATTGAACGGTACCAGAATGGGAGATGGTTGCAGAATTTTCCCAGGGGCCATTATTTCAAGTATTCCGCAGGATCTAAAATTCCAGGGAGAAAACACCACCCTCAACATCGGAAACAATGTTACCATTCGTGAATACTGCACCATCAATCGCGGGACAATGGCCAACGGCGCCACTGTAATTGGAAATAACACACTGATCATGGCTTACTGCCATGTCGCTCATGATTGTGTAATCCATGAAAACTGCATTCTTTCTAACTGCGTGAACCTTGCTGGACATATTGAGGTAGGACCAAAAGCTGTCTTAGGGGGATTAACCGCAGTCCATCAATTCGTTAGAATTGGGGACCATGTAATGGTTGGAGGAGGAAGTCTCGTTCGGAAAGATGTTCCACCCTACGTCAAAGCTGCGAGGGAACCTCTTTCCTACGCAGGGGTTAATTCAATCGGACTTCGCAGACGAGGATTTTCTAAGGACCAGATCAATAATATCCGGGACATTTACAGGATACTCTATGTCAAAGGAAATAATACTACTCAAGCTCTGCAGATGATCGAATCATCCATTTCAGATACTCCGGAGAAATCCAACATTATCAAATTCATCAAAAAAGCTGATAGAGGGATCATCAGAGGATTAAGGTCGGCTAATCTGGTAAAAGCCAATGGACATAATTCTTGATTCCCTAGGAAAAAGATTTCGGTACGATTGGATCTTCAAAAACCTTAACTATTCTTTTCATGCTGGAAAAATGTATGGGATAAAAGGCCCTAATGGGTCTGGTAAATCAACGCTGCTAAAAATCCTTTCTGGTCATCTCAGCCCTTCATCAGGCACAGTTACCTATCAAAAACAAGGCGTAGAAATTCAGAGAAATGATCTCTACAAATACCTCGGATATTCAGGACCCTATATGGACTTGATCGACGAATTATCGATGGAAGAATCTTTGAAATTTCACCAAAAGTTTAAGCCCTTCCTAGAAGGACTGTCTGTTCAGGAAATGATTTCCCTTTTAGAGTTGAAAAAAGCTGCTCAAAAAAAGATCAATCACTTTTCAAGCGGCATGCAACAGCGGTTAAAACTTGGTCTTGCACTTTGTAGTCAATCGGACCTTCTTTTTTTAGATGAGCCGAATACCAACCTTGATCAATCTGCAAATGATTGGTTCGAAAAACTGCTCACCCGATTCCGGGGAGACAGAACAATTTTCATTGCTTCTAATGAACCAAGAGATTTCAAATACTGTGAAGAGATCCTAAATATCCAGGATTTTAAAAAGTAATCTATAATAGCTCCTTGGCCTCTCCGATCATTTTTTTCAAGCCTCGAAGAGTTTCAAGGGTACGCTGCTTTTTAATAAGATTCTCCTTATTAGTCTTGATCTCTTTCTTTGCTCCATCAAGGGTGAACCCACGTTGCTTTACGAGATTGTAAATAATTTGGAACTGCTCAATATTAGCCTTGGTAAACTTTCGGTCACCCTTGCTATTCTTATGAGGTTTTAATAGATCAAATTCGGATTCCCAAAAGCGAATAAGGGATTTTGAAACGTTGAACATTTCTGCTACCTCTCCTATAGAGTAGTATAGCTTTTCATTTTGGGCGAGGGACATGGGATATGTTTTGGTGATAGTATAGGTTAAAAATAACAGGATTGTTGGAAAAGAAAAAA
>JABDJM010000353.1 GCA_013002475.1 Saprospiraceae bacterium
CTCTATGGCTTGCTCCGGAACAGTATTCGTTACTCCCCATTAGCGAGCGATTCAATGATTATTGTAAAGAGGTTCAGCAAAAGCTCGCAGTCCATGACATCCGTGGAACCATTGATGACAGGGCGGAGACGATTGGCAAAAAAATCCGTCAGGCTGAATTAAGCAAAGTACCCCTCATGTTGATCATCGGAGAAAAAGAAGTGAATGACGGAATGGTTTCCGTGAGAATTCAAGGGGAAGGGGATAAAGGTTCCATGTCTCTGGATGATTTTGTGTCATTTTTCAAAGAAAGACTCTAGATAAATTTTGTCATGAATTCCTGTCACAATTTTTGAGATTTGAATCTGGAAAACCGCCAGGATAATTGATTTCTTTGTTAAGGTTTTAGAAAATCCAAGGTCCGGATTCAATTCATAGCCTTTCATTTCCAATCAGCTGGACCCGGATTTTGATAGAGTAATTCTCCCAAGCACCAGGATTTAGTATAATTATCTTGTTAATATTTTATTAAGGACTTTCATTTCCCTGCAACCCCTTTAGCCTTTTTGTATCTTTCTTTTGTATGAGGCAGTTTTTACTTCTTTGCTTTTTTCTTTTGCTAGGCCTTTTGACGCCGATCAGTGCTTTGCACTCAGGTGGAGATTCAGGGCCTGTCTCTTTTTATGGGGACCCAATAGAAGTGCAGCTTTTTCCAAATCCAACTGCTAATTACTTTCAGGTAAAGACAGATGAAACTGTTAACAGTGTCGAGGTTTTCAACCTATTAGGCAGGAAAATGGTCAGCTTTGACTTTGAGCCTGGTGACTATTACGACATTAGCGAGCTACCTAATGGTCTTTATTTGATTCAATTAGTTTCCGACAACCATAAGGTGCTAACCACCCGGAGACTAAAAAAGCAATAATCCTATATTAAGGCGGGTGACTTTGAGAGGCCATTTCTATTTAAAATAGAAAGGGGCCGCAAATGAATGCGACCCCTAAACACGCCTTAAAAACCCAAATTCTTACACAAATTTCTTTTATTCAATTCCATTCGTGTCCTAAGGATTCCAGGCGGATTCCTAGGGTTTCTTCGTTAAGTTGTTAATTAAGTACGGAGTTTTTACAAGCGCTACTACCTCCTTTTTGAGGAGATATAGTTTCGTCGTTTTTGTAGTCGCCAGTGGTGATTTGAAATGGATAAGAAAATATCCCTAATCACAAGTTGTTTGGTGTTCCAGTGTAATTCAGGTTGCAATATAAAGATTCGTAGGAAAAAAGTCGGAATCTAGGAATACGAATTAGCTAATATTCCTGTATTTCATAATCATTAAGAGTCACATTTTCACCATTTATCAAGGATAGAAAAAAAGATCCCATCGCCAACGGCGATGGGATCCTAGTCCTAACCAATTTCTGTATTCAAATACAGAAAATTCTTATTGTAAGTGCTACGCTTTGACTGTTTCAAAGGCGTTGGCTACAGTTTTTATTATACGACTAGCTACCAGGTATGGATCTGCATTTGAAGCAGGTCTTCTATCTTCAAGATATCCCATCCACGTTTCTGCGGTGGTTACCGGAATTCGAATAGAAGCTCCCCGATCAGAAACACCATAACTAAACTGGTCAATTGATTGTGTTTCGTGAAGACCTGTCAAGCGCTGTTCGTTATTGGCTCCATACACAGCGATATGCTCATCATGTACAGGTCTGAAAGCTTCACAGATATCTTTGAACATAGACTCTCCACCAACTTCACGCATGGCCCGGTTCGAGAAATTACAATGCATTCCACTTCCGTTCCAATCTCCTTTAACCGGTTTCGGATGAAGATCGATCTCTACTCCATAGCTTTCAGAGATGCGGTGTAACAGGTATCGGGACGCGATCAGGTCATCGCAAGCTTTTAAAGCACCTTTTCCGAAACATTGGTATTCCCATTGCCCGAGCATTACCTCAGCATTAATTCCGGTAATTCCCAGACCAGCTTCCAAACAGGCGTCCAGATGTTCTTCCACCATATCTCTTCCAGCCACTTTTCCAGTCCCTACTGCACAGTAATAAGGTCCTTGTGGGCCGGGATATCCATCGACTGGAAAGCCAACGGGTTTATCATTTGCCATGATCACATATTCTTGCTCAAAACCGAACCAGAAATCAGGATCATCATTAACTTTTGCTCTTGTGTTTGATTTGTGAGGAGTACCGTCAGGGTTCAAAACCTCGCAAACGACTAGCCAGCCATTCACGCGGGCAGTATCAGGATATACTGAAACTGGCTTGAGTACACAATCCGAAGAATGTCCTTCAGCTTGCCGAGTGGAGCTACCATCAAAGTTCCACATTGGAAGTTTGTCAACTTCACCTGTGAAGGAATCCATATTGATCACCTTGGTCTTACTCCTTAAGTTGGGCTCTGGCATATAACCATCTAGCCAGATGTACTCAAATTTGTAATTTGCCATAATTGGTTAGTTTAGTAAAGGTTTAAAAAAGTAGAATGGTCCGAAGCGCCGAACCTAAAACTGTAGTATCCTTAATTACAAATGAAAACTCTTAATCAAATATAGAAGTAGTCCCTGCGCCACATGATGCTTATTTTAAATATACTGTCAATTCAAAAGGCCTTGCTCGCCAAATAAATTATTGAAGTTCAAAGGCTTATGACAAAAATTTCTGTTATTCCCACGGGTTCAAAAGACCAACTGTTTTCTCTGATAAAATCCTTAAGCAAAGCAGAAAAACGGAATTTCAAACTGTACGCAAACCGTACTGGAGCTCAAAAAGATCAAAAATTTATCCGGCTATTTGATGTGGTGGACAAGATGTCCACTTATGATGAAGAGCAGGTTAGGATTAAAATGGGACGCCTTACCAAAGGGAAATTGTCCAATCTTAAACGACACCTTTACCGACAGATCCTGATCAGTCTAAGGCTAATCTATAAAGACAAGGACAACAGCATAGAGATCCGGGAGCAAATTGATTTTGCCTGGATACTCTACTCTAAAGGTTTGTATCTACAAGCCTTGAAACTTCTTGACAGGATCCGTGGACAAGCCCTGGAAAACAATCATGACCTTTTGTATCTGGAAATTCTTGAGTTCCAAAAGATGATCGAGGAAAGGCATATCACACGGAGTCGACAGGTAAAAGGTAAGGTTGAGGCCCTGATGCTGGAGGCCGCCAAATACTCTAACATCACTCAGAATCGCTGCCGGCTTTCAAATCTAAAGATCCAGATGCATGGATATTATATCCAGCATGGGCACATTCAGAAGGAAGAGGATGTCAAATTTCTGGACTACTATCTGAAATCATCTTTACAGGATATTAAAACTGAGAACCTCAGTTTTTTTGAGAAGGTGTATTTGCACCAGGCCTATGTATGGTATTATTATATCCTTCTGGATTTCAAGAAATGCCTGAGGCATGCCAGGGATTGGGTGCGGATCTTTGATAAACACCTGCACATGATCACCCTGGATAAGGATCTTTACATGCGTGGTTTACATTATACTCTTACTTCCGCTTTTCACATAAAGGACAAGGAAACCTTTCTGGAATACCTGAAGGAGTTTGAGGAATTCTATTCGGAACAAAAGAAGAGCTTCAGCCCTGTCTCAAAAGCATTGGCATTTGTCTATCTTAATACAGCCCGGATCAACAAACATTATTATTTCGGGACCTTTGAAGGAGGTCTTAAATTGGTACCCAAATTATTATCAGAGATGCGTGGCCTGGAACATTCCCTGGATGTGCACAGGATCATGGTTTTCAACTACAAAATTGCCTACTTATACTTTGGCAGTGGAAAACCGGAGGAGACTTTGGATTATTTAAATCAAATAATTCAACTAAAGGCTGGTCACCTTCGGGCAGATATTCAAAGCTACTCCCGGATTCTTTCAATTCTTGCCCATTATCAGCTTGGGCATTATGACCTAATTCCTTACCTGGCAGACCAGACCATGAGCTTTATCAAGAAGATCGGCGGTTCACACGAAACCCAAACCCTGACTGTGAAGTTTTTTAAAAGCCTTGTAAATATTCCTCCTACAGAAAGGAAAAAAGCCTTTGAGAAATTCAAGAAGACATTGCTTAAGCTTGAAAAGAACAGACTCGAAAAAAGGTCCTTTGTTTACCTGGATATTCTTACCTGGGTAGAAAGTCAATTACAAGACAAAACCATGCAAGCCATCATCAAAAAGGCTTCAGCCTAGCAGACCCTAGGCATTGGCTTGCACCTCTTTTCTTACTGATTGTAAACGGATCCTCTTCACCGCCGGGATTTTATTCAATGCATTAACATACGCCTTTAAAGAGGCGGTTACAACATCCGAATCTAAACCGAACCCATAATACTGGGTTCCTTCATGTTGAAGGGTAATATGAACTTTGCCAGTATCGGCCCTTCCTCCGCTCATGGATTGAACGAGGAGTTCCTCAAGGTTGAATTTTTTTCCGATGATCTTTTCGATCGCTTTAATTCCTGCATCGATCGGACCACTGCCAAAGGCTTTTTGCCAAACAGATTCTCCTGCAACTACTAGTTCCAAGGTTGCGGAAGCTCTTGAGCTTGTTCCACAAACAACATCCAGGTTTTTTAACTCGATTAAAGATTCTGCCTGTTTGCCTTCCATGATCTCCACTAGATCTTCATCACAGAGGTCCTTTTTCTTATCTGCTAATGCCAGGAATTCTTCATAAGCTTTTTCCAACCTTTCCTGATCAACTTCATATCCCAAACGGACTAGATGGTGTTTCAGGGCAGCTTTCCCGGAGCGAGCCGTCAGGATGATAGAGTTTGTTGGAATCCCAACATCCTCTGGGGCCATGATCTCATAGTTCTCACGGTTCTTTAAGACTCCATCCTGATGGATTCCAGAGGAGTGAGAAAATGCATTTCTACCAACCACAGCTTTATTGGCCTGAATAGGCATGCGCATCATCCTGGAGATCATCAAACTGGTTTGATAGATCTTTTTACTATCAATATTTGTGTGGTATGGAAGATCCTTATGAGTTTGGATCGTCATTGCTACTTCTTCCAAAGAGGTATTTCCTGCTCTTTCTCCAATACCATTGATGGTCACTTCCACCTGGCGTGCTCCATTTTGGATCCCGGAAAGTGTGTTGGCGGTAGCCATACCCAGATCATTATGACAGTGGCAGGATAAAATAGCCTTGTGTATATTCTTGACGTTATCTCTTAGAAAACGCATTTTCTCTCCATACATCTCAGGAAGACAATATCCTGTTGTATCAGGGATATTTACCACCGTCGCACCGGCAGCTATCACTGCCTCAACCATCTGAGCCAGAAAGACATTATCGGCCCTTCCGGCATCCTCACAATAAAACTCAACATCCTCCACGTATTTCTTAGCATATCGAGTGGCAGCTATGGCCCTTTCAATTATTTTTTCACGGGTGCTGTTGAACTTGTACTTGATATGATAATCAGAAGCCCCTATCCCTGTATGGATCCTCTTCCTTTTTGCATACTCTAATGATTGAGCTGCCACATCAATATCCTTTTCTACAGCTCTGGTAAGAGCACATATTACCGGATCACTTACCGCTTGAGAAATCGCCACCACTGAACGAAAATCTCCCGGACTTGAAATAGGGAAACCAGCTTCAATTACATCGACGCCCAATCTCTCTAGTTGACGGGCAACAACAATTTTCTCCTCAGTATCTAACTGGCAACCGGGAACCTGTTCTCCATCCCGAAGGGTCGTATCAAAAACATAAATTTTTTCGCTCATGACAAATGCTTTAAATCATTACAGATTGGAACATCCTTGATTCAATTTTTTCAAGAATCTGAGTTCCTATTTCATCTGTGGTACAAATATTTTCTATCGGTGTTTTTTCGTTTGCTATATCCCTTGTTCTGAGTCCCTCTTCAAGCACTCCGGCAATACTTTCTTCGATCAACAGAGACTCTTCTTCCATCTCAAAAGAATGACGAAGCATCATCGCTGCTGACAACATAGTTGCCATTGGATTGGCCATATTTTTTCCGGCTATATCTGGTGCAGATCCATGAACTGGCTCGTACATCCCAATCCGGCCACTCAGTGAAGCTGATGGAAGCATGCCCAGAGATCCGCTTATCTGTGAAGCCTCATCAGTCAAAATATCGCCAAACATATTTCCAGTAAGAACTACATCAAACTGCTTCGGGTCTCTGATCAATTGCATTGCTGCGTTGTCCACAAACATGTGGACTAATTGAACGTCCGGGAATTGCTTAGAAACCTCAATAACGGTTGCCCGCCATAATCTGGATGAATCCAACACATTGGCTTTGTCCACACTGTGCAGAATTCCACGGCGGCCTTGTGCAGCTTGAAATGCCATCGTGGCTATACGGATTATTTCTTCACGCGTATAGCTCAAAGTATCATAGGCATGATTTCCTTCCGGATGGGTTCCGCGGTTTCCGAAATATATTCCTCCTGTTAATTCCCGGTAGAATAATATGTCTGTCCCTTCCAGGATCTCTCTTTTTAAACTGGATGCACTTGCCAGAGCATCATAGATCTTTATGGGTCGCAGGTTGGCAAAAAGGTTCAGAGATTTACGGAGTTTAAGAAGTCCTTGCTCCGGTCGCACCTTGGCGGAGGGATCAAGATCATATTTTGGATGGCCAACCGCTCCCAGAAGAATTGCATCAGCGGCTTTGCAATTATCAAGTGTTTCTTCAGGTAAGGGGCTTCCGGTTGCCTCAATAGCGGCATGACCTATCAGCGATTGCTCGAAGAGGAAGGGATGATTGAATCCCTTCCCAATTGCCTCGAGAGCGGTTCGGGCCCAGTAGGTAACCTCAGGTCCAATTCCGTCTCCAGGCAATACGACAATTCTTTTTTTCATTACCGGGCTCATCAGTTCAGTATATGTTTTTGTTCAAAGGATTCCACTGCCTGTTTATGGCTGAGGAGGTAATCTATGTTATCGTAGCCCTTCAGCAGGCACTCTTTTTTATACTCGTTGATCTCAAATCCATAGCTCTTTCCTCCGAATGACCATTGCTCGTTCGGCAGGTCGACCAAAATTTCTGTGGCCGGATCATTTTGCAATTCTTTAAATAAGCGATCCATCACTTGCTCTTCCGCCACGATGGGAAGTATGTTATTGTTCAGAGCATTGTTCTTAAAGATGTCAGCAAAAAAACTGCTAATTACCACCTTGAATCCATAATCACCGATGGCCCAGGCAGCATGTTCCCTGCTGGATCCACAACCAAAATTTTTGCCGACCGCTAGGATACTGCCTTTGTAGGTTTCCTGATTCAACACGAAGTCTGGTTTGGGTGAACCATCTTTATTAAATCGCCAGTCGCAAAACAGATTTTCACCAAATCCTTCACGGGTGGTTGCTTTTAGAAACCTGGCCGGGATGATCTGGTCGGTGTCTACATTCTCTAAAGGAAGAAGCACCGCTGTATCGGAAAATTTTTCAAATGACATGGGCTTCTTTTTTTAGGAGTGTACTTACATCAACTACTTTTCCTGTTATGGCTGCGGCCGCCGCGGTTAAGGGGCTCGCCAGGAAAGTTCTGGAACCTGGCCCTTGCCGTCCTTCGAAATTTCTATTGGAGGTAGAAACGCAATAGGCCCCTGCCGGGACTTTATCTTCATTCATTGCCAGGCAAGCGGAGCATCCGGGTTGTCTTAGCTCAAAACCAGCCTCCAGGAATATCTTATCCAGCCCTTCTCTTTTTGCCTGGGCCTCCACAGCTTTTGAGCCAGGGACAATCCAAACATTTACATCCGGAGCCTTACTTTTCCCTTTTACAAAATCTGCAACCAAGCGAAGATCCTCTATCCTGCTGTTCGTACAACTTCCAATGAAAACGTAATCCACTTTTTTATCCAGCAATCTTTCACCAGAACTTAGGCCCATATAGTCAAGAGACTTTTTAAAGCTGGCATCTCCAGGTTGGTCAGGGATCGTTTCTCCAATCGAGATTCCCATACCAGGATTGGTGCCATAGGTGATCATCGGACCAATATCATTAGCATCAAAGTTCAGCACCTTATCATATTGAGCACCTTGGTCAGAATACAAGGTTTTCCAATAATTCATCATCTCATCCCATGCCTCCCCCTTTGGTGCATATTCTCTTCCTTTTATGTATTCAAAAGTGATTTCATCTGGTGCAATCATCCCTCCTCTGGCACCCATCTCAATACTCATATTGCAGATCGTCATACGGGCCTCCATACTCAAGCCCTCGATTGCTGTTCCAGCGTACTCAACAAAGTATCCGGTAGCTCCGGATGCAGAAATTTTTGAAATGATGTACAAGATGATATCCTTCGACAATACCCCAGGCTTGAGTTCTCCATTGATCTCAATCCTCATCGTTTTAGGCTTGTACTGCAAAATTGTCTGAGTGGCGAGTACTTGTTCTACCTCACTGGTGCCAATACCAAAAGCTATGGTTCCAAATGCACCGTGAGTAGAAGTATGACTGTCGCCACAAACGATGGTCATTCCAGGCAAGGTCAAACCTAACTCTGGTCCGATCACATGGACGATGCCTTGCTTTTCATGCCCGAGGCCGAAAAGTTCAATTCCAAATTCCTTACAATTCTGAGTGAGTGTCTCTACCTGAAACCGGGACAACATTTCCTTTATAGGAAGGTGCTGGTCTTTGGTAGGTACATTATGATCTGCCGTGGCAATAGTTTTATTAGGCTTGGCCACCTGGATCCCTCTTTTTTTGAGTCCATCAAAAGCCTGCGGAGAAGTAACCTCATGAATGAAGTGCCTGTCAATGTAGAACACGTCCGGATACCCCTCTCTGCTATGAATAACATGCTGGTCCCAAATCTTTTCGAAAAGCGTTCTTTTTTCCCCTGAATTCATAACTTTTGCCAGGTTTAAAAATTGGTTTGCAAATAGAGGATATATTATCCGCTGGGAGGAAATAGTAAAATTACCGGATAGGTTTACTTGCTAAAAGTCAGCTTTCAGGGGCCTCCCGACCTCTAATTGCAAAATTTACATATCATTGACTTGATTTTCAGAGCATTACAAAGAATCCAGATACAATGCCCAGTCAAAATGAAGATGCGGTTTTCCGCCTGGTAAAGAGTCTCAATAAAGCCGAGAAAAGGCATTTCAAGGTTTTTGTGAATCGCCTGAGTGGTGGTGACGAGGTGCTTTTTATGCAGCTATTCAATTTGATGGATAAGAATGAGCAGTACCAGGATCGGGATGCGGAAAGGATTCCTGGAATTAAAAGGAAGCAGATTTCGAATCTCAAAAGGCACCTCCAAAAGCAGATCCTGATCAGCCTTAGACTTTTGGGTACCAACAAAATCCCTGAATTGGCGGTCCGGGAACAAATGGATTTTGCCCGGCTCCTTTATGGGAAGGGCTTATACATGCAAAGCTTAAAAGTGCTTGACAAGGCCAAGCAGATGGCTAACGAGGCCCATGAAGATCTATTGGAGTTGGAGATCATCGAATTTGAAAAGATCATCGAAGCACGACATATAACCAGGTCTATAGAGAACCGGGCGGAAGAATTGACCGCCCAATCCAAACGAAGAAAAGAAGTTATCAGCAGCTC
>JABDJM010000363.1 GCA_013002475.1 Saprospiraceae bacterium
GCCATATCAGATCCATCTTCCTGGTCTGATGGTAATGCGATCTGGTTATCTACAACCAGCGTCACATGTGTGGAATGTTTTCTTATTCGGTGTGCCCGACCCTGGGGTGCTGGGCGAAATCTTTTCAGCATTGGACCCTGATCTGCAAAAGCTCTGCTTATTATCAAATCATAATCATCAGCACTTTCCGTCATGCCCGTTTTATATTCCCAGTTTGCCACCGCGGCAAGCACCAATTTTTCCAACCAAACTGCAGCTTCCTTATTGGTGTATCGAAGAACATTCAATGCTTCTTCAACTCCTTTGCCACGGATAAGGTCAACTACCAACCTCATTTTTCGGACTGACATTGGACACCGTGTGATTTTTGCTACTGCTTCCATTGTTTCTTATTTATGCCTCAATTGAGTTTACTAGTTTACTTTCTTCTATTTCCAGCGTGCCCCTTGAATGTTCTGGTAGGTGAAAACTCACCCAACTTGTGGCCCACCATATTTTCTGTGACAAACACAGGAACAAAGGTTTTCCCGTTGTGTACAGCGATAGTCTCTCCCACCATGTCGGGAATGATCATCGAAGATCTGGACCAAGTCTTGATCACAGATTTTTTTGATGAAGCCTTTGCTTTCTCTACTTTATCGAGAAGCTTATGAAATACGTAGGGTCCTTTTTTTACTGATCTTGCCATAATGCTTATAACTAGGGATGACTAGGCATCCGTTACAAATTATTTTTTGCCTTTACTCTTCCTTTTTGAAATGATCAATTTCGTAGAGTACTTTTTATTATTCCTTGTTTTCTGTCCTTTTGCCATGATTCCAGTTCTGGAACGCGGGTGACCACCGGAAGCTCTTCCTTCACCACCACCCATTGGGTGATCGACAGGGTTCATCGCTACACCTCTTACTCTAGGTCTTCTTCCAGTCCAACGTTTTCGTCCTGCTTTTCCAAATACTTGCTGACTATGATCCGGGTTTGAAGTAGTCCCGATTGTAGCTTTGCAGGTCAACAGAATTCTTCGAACCTCTCCTGAAGGAAGTTTGACGATCGCATATTTTCCTTCCCGTCCCATAAGCTGACCAACGGTCCCGGCACTTCTCGCGAGTGCGGCGCCTTTCCCTGGGCTCATTTCAATCGAATGAATATCAGCACCTAAGGGAATATCTGACAGGTATAGGGAATTTCCTACTACTGCTGCAGCTCCTTTACCAGAAGTAATGGTGGCTCCAACAGTTAGTCCATTAGGAGCAATGATGTATCTCTTTTCTCCATCAGTGTACTGGACAAGAGCTATGAAAGCAGACCGGTTAGGATCATACTCAATAGACATCACTTCCGCATTCATCCCTTCCTTATTCCTTTTGAAATCTATAATCCGGTATCTCCGCTTATGACCTCCACCACGGTGTCGGTTGGTCATTTTACCTTTATGGTTTCTACCTCCTGACCTTTTCATTGGAGCCAAAAGTGATTTCTCAGGCTTATCAGTGGTCAGTTCAGCATAGCTGTTCCCGACTCTGAATCTGGTACCTGGTGAAACCGGTTTATACTTTTTAACAGGCATGACTAAATTTTTATACTGTCAACTAGTTAAGTTCAATTAAATGTCTCCGAAGAAATCTATGTTTTCTCCAGCTTCCAGAGTTATGACTGCTTTCTTAAAGGAGGAAACTCTTCCCTTTAGCACGCCAGTTCTGGTTGATCTGTTTTTTTCCTTTCCAGGCATTATCATGGTGTTGACTGCTGCTACATTTACTCCATAGAGAGCTTCTACAGCTTTTTTAATCTCCACCTTGTTAGCCTTTTTGTTCACAACGAAGGAGAATTGGTTCAGTCCTTCAGAAAGCTTTTCTGCTTTCTCTGTGATTATCGGTTTGACTAAAATGTTCTTTGCCATAATGGATTTCTTTGATTCGGTCAAGCCGAATTACTTTCCAAAAGTTTCTTTGATCTTCTGAATGGCTCCTTCTGAAACCAACACAGTTTTCGCTTTTATAACATCGTAAGTACACACCTCATTTGCATGCTTCACTTCTGCCTTGGAGATGTTTCTGCTTGAAAGAACAATATTCTTGTCCACATCGGCAGTAATCAACAGTGCGTTTTTCCCATTTGCATCCAAGTCGGTCAAAATAGTTGCAAATGCCTTTGTTTGAGGATTATCAAAAGTGAAATCCTCCACAACTTTCAGGCTTCCGTCTTTAGTCTTAGCACTAAAGGCAGAACCTCTGGCCAGTCGGGCAACCTTTTTGGTAAGCTTTACCGAATAGCTTCTTGGCCTGGGTCCAAAAACACGACCACCTCCTCTGAACAAGGGATTCTTGATAGATCCGGCTCGAGCCGTACCAGTCCCTTTCTGCTTCTTGATCTTTCTTGTGGACCCCTTGATCTCTCCTCTTTCTTTGGCCTTATGGGTACCCTGTCGTTGGTTTGCTAAATAGCTTTTGCAAGCCAGATATACAGCGTGTTCATTTGGTTCAAGTCCAAAGACGTTGTCCGGAAGATCTACTTGCCGTCCTGTCCCTTTTCCATGGATGTCAAAAACTTCAATTTTCATAACATCAGTTATTTTTCAAGGATTACGATAGCTCCTTTATGTCCAGGGATCGCTCCTTTTATTACTATCAAATTTTTCTCTGGGTATACTTTAAGCACTTCAAGGTTAGGTACCTTAACTCTTTCGCCACCCATTCTACCTGCCATTCTCATACCCTTCATAACCTTTGCCGGGTAAGAAGCAGCACCGATGGATCCAGGAGCTCTTTGGCGATTATGCTGACCGTGGGTAGCATCGTTTACACCTTTAAATCCGTGTCGCTTTACAACTCCCTGGAAACCTTTTCCCTTGGAAGTACCCACAACAGAGATAATGTCTCCTTCATCAAAGACCTCATCGACAGTGATAGTGTCTCCAAGAGATTTTTCGACAGCATCGAAATCTCTAAACTCAATCACTTTTCGTTTAGCTCCTGTGCTGGCTTTTTCGAAATGTCCCATTAATTGTTTTGAGACATTCTTTTCCTTCCTTTCTCCCCAGCCTATTTGAAGTGCTGAATAGCCATCAGAGCCCTCAGATTTTACCTGAGTGACGACACAAGGTCCTGCTTCAACGACGGTGCAGGCGATGTTTTTTCCAGCAGTATCGAAAATGCTGGTCATGCCTACCTTTTTGCCAATTAAACCGTTCATTCTTTATTTTTTAAGAAAGAACACGAATGGAGACCGGAATTCCGACCATCATTCGCTTCCAAACCCAGAGGTTTGAAATCAATATTGATTCAGAAAATATTAAGCTAGTTTGACCTGAATATCTACTCCACTAGGCAATTCCAGTTTGGAAAGTGCGTCCACCATTTTTGGTGTCGGAGTGTAGATTTCGATCAATCGCTTATGCGTACGCAATTGGAACTGCTCACGAGATTTCTTATTCACGTGAGGAGACCTCAAAACCGTGAATATTTTTTTCTCAGTGGGCAGCGGAATCGGGCCTGTGATAACAGCGCCACTGTTGCGTACAGTCTTAACGATCTTCTCAGTTGACTTATCAACCAGGTTGTGATCGTAAGAGCGTAGCTTGATTCGAATTTTCTGATTCATTACCCTTAATTAATTATTAAAATATATTCCTTTCACCAGCAAGCTGGTGATATTATTTTGCACTTACTGTGCCTTTTGCTTTTTCAATAATCTCTTCAGCAATACCCCTTGGTGCAGGTGCATAGTGAGAAAATTCCATGGTAGAGGAAGCTCTACCTGATGTTATGGTCCTAAGACTGGTTACATAACCGAACATTTCAGAAAGCGGTACATCCGCCTGAATTGCTACAGCTGAACCTGGTCGTGGATCCTGTCCTTTTGGAATTCCTCGTCTTCTGTTCAGGTCACCAATAACAGATCCTACATAATCCTCTGGGGTTACAACCTCAAGTTTCATGATTGGCTCAAGAAGTACTGGCTTCGCTTTTACAGCAGCTGCCCGGAATCCTTCTTTGGCACAAAGCTCAAAGGCGATAGGCTTAGAATCCACGGTGTGCATAGATCCGTCAAAAACCCGCACCTTCATACTATCGATTGTGTATCCGGCAAGCACTCCATTATCCATCATGGAATTGAAGCCATCTGAGATCGGCTTGACATAATTCTTGTCAATGGATCCACCTACGATATCCCACTTAAACTGCAAACGTTTTTTGCCGGACTTGAAATCCTCGGACTCCAAAAACTCCTCATCCGCTGGTCCCAGCTCGAACTCCATGTCTGCAAATAAACCAGATCCACCGGTTTGTTTCTTCAACTTCTCACGGTGACCAACAGTATTGGTCAATGCCTCTTTATAATTTACCTGGGGTGCTCCCTGGTTACATTCAACTTTGAACTCGCGCTTTAGACGATCAACAATGATCTCCAGGTGTAGCTCACCCATTCCACTGATCACCGTTTGGTTGGTATCCTCATCGTAACGAACGCGGAAGGTAGGATCCTCTTCGGCAAGTTTTGCCAGGGCCATACCCAGTTTATCAAGATCCTTTTGCGTTTTAGGCTCCACTGCAATCCCGATCACAGGATCAGGGAAAGTCATTGATTCCAGAACGATAGGATTATCGACATCACAAAGTGTATCTCCTGTACGAATATCTTTGAATCCAACGCCCGCAGCAATATCTCCAGCTTCAACAACCTTCACTGGATTCTGCTTATTCGCGTGCATTTGGTATATCCGAGAGATCCTTTCCTTATTGTCAGAGCGAGTATTTAAAACATAAGACCCGGCATTCAGCGTTCCCGAATAAACACGGAAGAATGCCAATCTACCCACAAATGGATCAGTTGCAATCTTGAACGCAAGAGCTGCGAAAGGCTCAGTTACATCTGGCTTTCGAATAGCAGGCTCATCCGTTCTAGGGTTGATACCTTCTACTGCCTCAATATCCAGTGGGGAAGGAAGGAAAGCACAAACAGCATCAAGCAAAGCCTGAACCCCTTTGTTCTTAAATGCAGATCCGCACATCATAGGGCAAATCTTCATTTCCATGACAGCTGATCTAATAGCAGCTCTCATTTCCTCAACTGTGATCGAATTTGGATCCTCAAAAAACTTCTCAAGAAGTTTGTCGTCGTACTCCGCTATTTCCTCAACCAATTTCTCTCGGTATTCAGCTACCGTATCCACAAGATCTTCCGGAATTGGAATCTCCTTATAAGTCATTCCCTGAGTATCATCATCCCAGATCATCGCCTTATTGGTGATCAGGTCAACAACTCCTCTGAAACGCTCTTCTGCTCCAATTGGAATTTGAAGTGGAATAGCATTAGCTCCTAATTTCTCCCGAACATCATTCACAACGTGGAGGAAATCAGCACCGGTCCTGTCCATTTTATTGACAAAACCAATTCTTGGAACCTTATATCTGTCAGCTTGTCTCCAAACTGTTTCTGATTGTGGCTCTACACCTGATACAGCACAGAAAAGAGCTACCGTACCATCTAGTACTCTTAAAGACCTTTCCACCTCAACAGTGAAATCAACGTGTCCTGGCGTATCAATGATATTAACGGTGTATTCTTTGTCCAACCATTTCCATTCAGTCTTGGTAGCAGCAGAAGTAATTGTAATTCCTCTCTCCTGTTCCTGCTCCATCCAGTCCATTGTAGCAGCGCCATCATGGACTTCTCCAATCTTGTGACTGATACCTGTGTAATAAAGGATACGTTCAGTAGTAGTGGTTTTGCCAGCGTCAATGTGCGCAGCAATTCCGATGTTCCGTGTGAAGTTGAGATCTTTTCCCATTATCTGAGGATTACAATTTTTTCCTTAGCAATTAGACTCTGAAGTGAGCAAAGGCTCGATTTGACTCGGCCATTTTATGCGTATCTTCTTTTCTTTTTACAGCAGCACCTTCGCCTTTTGAAGCAGCCAGTACCTCATTGGCAAGCTTATCTGCCATCCCTTTACCAGAGCGGGCACGCGAAAATTTGATCAACCATTTCATTCCAATTGAGATCTTTCTTTTAGCACGGATCTCTGTTGGAATTTGGAAAGTTGCTCCACCAATTCTTTTTGATCGAACCTCAACCTGAGGCATTACATTGTTCAAGGCTTTTTTCCAAATCGCATGAGGGTCTTCACCAGATCTTTCCTTCACGATATCCATAGCATCATAGAAGATGTTAAAGCTTACGCTTTTCTTCCCTTCCCACATCAGGTTATTCACGAATTGGGTAACCATGGGATCCTGGAATCTTGGGTCTGGTTGAATTATTCTTTCTTTTGGTCTCCTTTTTCGCATGGTGCCTATTTAGAGGTACGTCAATTTATTTTTTTGGTCTTTTAGTTCCATACTTGGATCTGGATTGAAGTCTGTCAGTAACTCCAGCAGTATCCAAAGCGCCACGGACGATCGTATATCGAACCCCAGGTAAATCTTTAACCCTTCCCCCACGGATCAACACAATTGAGTGTTCCTGTAGGTTATGCCCTTCACCAGGTATGTAGGCAATTACCTCTTGCTGGTTTGTCAACCTCACCTTGGCAACTTTTCTCAAAGCAGAGTTAGGCTTCTTAGGAGTAGTTGTGTACACTCTTGTGCAAACTCCCCTTTTTTGAGGGCAGGAATCCAAAGCCCGGGACTTGCTTGCAGTCACGATCTTTTTCCTTCCTTTTCGTACGAGTTGATTAATAGTGGGCATACTCGTTGTTAAAAATTTGTTAGTTCTTGAAAATCAAGACCTTAGGCTGATAAAAAAATTCTTTTCAGAGAGAAAAAGACATACCTCTCCTCAAAGCGAATGCAAAGATAGGACTAATTGAGTAATAAAACAAAGGGTATCAGGCAATTATTCTGCCTTCCGGACTAGGATGAACACTAAACAGAAAATCGTTTGGGTAAAGAGCCAATTTTGCCCTTTTTTGTTCAAAAAAATGAGTTTTTCCATAAGAAAAGGTGAATACAAAGATCTGTCCTCTGCCCTGGCGCTAGTCAGGGAGCTTGCAGTATATGAGCGAGAGCCGGAGGCGGTAACGGCAAGCCTCCAAGATTATCAGGAAGCCTATCAGGAGGGAATCTTTGAAATCCTGGTAGCCGAAACTGAAAATCAGGTCATCGGTCTGATGCTGTTTTACATGACTTTTTCTACCTGGAGGGGTAAGATGCTTTACCTCGAGGATTTTATAGTCACAGAGCATTGGCGTGGAAAAGGAGTGGGAAGTGCTCTATATCATAGATTTATGGAGATATGTAAAGAAAAGAGAGCTGTTTTGGCCAAATGGCAGGTCCTAAATTGGAACGACCCAGCGATTGATTTCTATGAAAAGCGAGGGGTTATTGTGGAAAACGACTGGCTCAATTGTAAAAAATTCATGAATTCGTCCCTTTGAAAGCCCATGTTCGTGGATAAAAAGTGGAAAATGGGGGATAAAATTTTGTTTTTTTGAGGAAAACTTGGGAATATTTATACATCTGTCTATTTTTATAGCCCAAATACAAACCAAAGATATAGTGTTTCATAGTGTGAGGGGTAACCGCCAAGGTGGTTGCTCCTTTTTTTATGAGACCCTATTCATCAGATAATCAGAGAGTTGAGAAAACCCTCTTGTATCAAATCCTTCTCTTTCAAGCTCAAGCAGGTTTTCCTCAGATTGCCTTTCAAAGGCTGCAATCCTGGCTAATATCTCCTTGTCAGCACCATATTTGATAAAAAGATCCTTTACCTGCTGCACTTTTTGATCGTCAGGAAGGGCGTTTTCAGAGTAGATCTTTTTGAGCCAGGAGCTTTCAGCAGGCTCCAATTGGCTTAAGGTCCATATATATAGGAGGGTCTTTTTCCCTTGGATGATATCACCCCCGACTTGCTTACCAATATGCTCTGATGAGCCAAATGTGTCCAGGTAGTCGTCTCTCAATTGAAAAGCCATTCCCAGATTTCTGCCAAACTTCCCAAGGGTGTCTGCTTTTTCCTTTTCAACAAAAGGAATACTACCCATGCTCAGACTAGCCCAAAGTAATGCAGCAGTCTTTTTATCAATCATTTCCAAATAGGCCTTCTCGGTTACATCGTCCTCTTTTTCAAAATCAATATCCATTTGCTGTCCTTCACAAACCTCAATTGCTGTTTTTGTAAAGGTTCGAAGAAGAGATTGAGTTACCTCCATAGAAAAGCCAGCATTCAATATATAGTCGTAGACATAGATCTGCATGGCGTCACCTGAAAGGATGCCAGAATTCAGACCATATTTTAAATGAACAGTTTCAAATCCTCGTCTCAATGGTGCTTCATCCATAATATCATCGTGTACGAGGCTAAAATTGTGGAACAGTTCAACCGCATAGGCGATGGGAAGAGTTTCCGAAAGGTCCCCACCGAAAAACCGGGTGGCCATCAGACAAAGGACGGGTCGGATCCTTTTTCCAGGAATACCCATGATATAACGAATCGGGGCGTTTAGGTTATCAGGTCCTTGAGAAAAGGTCTGATTTTGAGAAAATTTCTCGAATTCATTACGATATTCCTGAAGATCGATCATTATTTTTCTTGTTATTTGAATTCCTCAAATTCTGGCACTAAATTTTCGGTAAAGAGTTATTTGGAAGAGGAAATCAAGATAAACCACCCCGATCCTAAAATGGATCCTTTTGTTTCGAACTAAGGTAATCCTCTAAAAAGAAAATTGTAACAATAAATTCTAGATTTCGTTTGGATTTATTGGAAATCTATCCACATGAGCATAAGAAAGCGACCCGTCCACATTTTGCTGATTGAAGATAATCCTGGCGATGTAAGACTCACTCAGGAAGCCTTTAAAGAGGGAGAAATGGATGTCACACTAAGTGTGGTAATGGATGGAGTCGAAGCAGTGAAGTTTCTGAATCAGGAGGAAGATCATGTGGATGCAGAAATTCCCGATCTGATCCTTTTAGATTTGAACTTGCCTAAAATGGATGGCCGGGAAGTTTTGGAGGTCATCAAATCAACCCAAACATTAAAGCGTATCCCTGTTGTGGTACTTACCACTTCCAATGCAGAACAGGATATCCTAAAAAGCTATAATCTCCACGTAAACTGCTACATAAATAAACCAGTTGATTTCGATAAGTTTTTTGACATCATTCAGAAAATCGAAGATTTCTGGTTGAGCACTGCAGTTTTACCAACCATGATGAATTAGACAAAGAAAAATCCTAAAGCACTCGAGCATGAACCCAGGGGTAAAAATCAACATCCTTCTAATTGAAGACAATCCCGGAGATGTAGGTCTACTGATGATTCAGCTTAAAGAGAGCTCAGTAAGGCATGAACTATTTCAGGCTACTTCCTTTTTTGATGGCTCTAACATTTGTAAAAACAACAAGATCGATCTTGTCTTATTAGATCTTTCACTCCCAGATTCTACCGGGTTTAAAACCTTGAGTTCATTCCTTGAAAAAAATCCCGGTATCCCTGTAATCGTATTGACTGGAATAAACAATGAAATTGTGGGTAACCAAGCCATTAAGGCAGGTGCTCAGGATTTTCTGGTTAAGGGTCAATTCGATGGCAAACTCCTTGGACGGAGTATTCGGTACTCATTGCAGCGATATAAAACACAATTGAAATTAGAGGAGACAGCCCGGGTGCTTTCGCAAGCTGAAAAGCGTTATGTCGAAGCCCAGGAAATGGCAAGGTTTGGAAATTGGAGCATGGATATCGTATCCAATAAAATGGAATGGACCAATGAGGTCTTCAGGATGTTTGGCTTTCACCCCAATAGTATTGAGCCTACCTTATCTGATTATCTGAGCTACGTTCATATGGAGGATAAGCCTCGTGTCGAAGCCTTTTTTGAGAAAACCACTCAGGATGCGGAGCAGCATGATCTTGAGCATCGTATAGTAGTCGACGGAAGAAATATCCGGCATGTCGTCATTCGAGCAAAAGTAAACTATGAGGATGCCGATGGAAAGATATTGCTTGTTGGAGCTATTCAAGATATCACTGACCGGAAACTT
>JABDJM010000364.1 GCA_013002475.1 Saprospiraceae bacterium
ACCTGCAATGGATTGGAACAGCAAGATAGCCAGTCCGGAAAGCAAGCCTTGAATTACAAGCAGGATAACAGAGACAACCAGAAATTTCCAGAAATATTGACCCCCGAATTTCACAAAGTTGGGAAAGGAATACTTTTCCACTCTTGGCTGAAGACTGGCAACATATCCTGCACTCAGGAAGACAGATACAATCAGGTAAATCAGGATAAACCACCAGGCCGAGTATATGACTGTGTCAAAATTTTCACCGAAATGGTTGAAGAAATCAGCCACCAGGTTATAATCAAAGACACCGGCTTTTCCTTTTAACAATTGGCTACTCCCAAAACTATCTTCCAAAATATGGATGAGGGGGTTCGTCATTAGGAAAGCAAAAGCAACCAATACCATGTATAGTAAGGCCCAAAGGTTTCGAAACCCCCATACTTTTATTGCTCCGGATTTTATTGCCTCGAATACTTTCATCAAATCAAAAGGCTAAGGGTTTGTAATGCATTCTGACAGGTGATAAAAAATCTCTGAAACAAATACCGAATGCCTTTTGCATCTGGCTCAATACATTTTTGGTTGTTCAGGAAGTTATAGTCAAGTTGGATCTTTCGATCCGGATCAATATCCACGCACACAATCTTGAGGTTTCCAGGGTAACTAAAATCTACAGATCTGTCTTTACCATCCCAATATTCAGTTTTGGAACTTCCATCTGAAAAGGTGATGAGAATTTCCTGAGGCAGCTTTAGCTCCCCGAGGCGGTGAATGATTGTTCTTGCTAGCGTGTATTCCTCCTTCTGATCAAGCGTGGATTCACATTCTTCCGTACCATTAATAAAACCAGAAGCTTTCGGGATGGAAAGGTTCTCAATGGAAGCAACTTCATAATCACAAACATCTGTCCCATATACAACCTGATCAAAGTACCAGTTAAGATCCTCGCCAAATCGATCTCCATGATTCTTCCGGGTTACCTCAGACGCAATATGAAAAAAGTCCTGACCTTTTGGGTGTTTGAATTTCCACCGTTGGAAATAGGTTTTCATGATCTCATCCATGGTTTCCAGGCCAACCAATCCCTCCAGGGTTTTAAGCCAAATGGCGGTCTTATTATAACTAACCTCACCATATCCCCCATGTTTGTATTCCCAACTCTTCCGTGAATTTTCTGCGATCTTCACATTGTCAGCAGCAAAAAATTCTGCCCGGTTATACTGCCCATTACCAATCTGCCAACCAGACCAATCCACAAATGATGTGCTGTCCCCAAAATAATGGTCCAGAATCCGACCTTCATAATAGGTAGTAAATCCTTCATCCATCCAGGGCTCCTCGACTTCATGAGTCGCAACCATTTGCATGAAATATTGATGGATAAGTTCGTGTGTGGTAAGGGTTTCCGTAGTGCGAAGCCCATTCGGCAAAAAACAAAGATTAATGGACGTAATTAAGGTAGGGTATTCCATCCCTCCAACAAAAAGTCCATGCAAAGGTGGATCGATCACTGTAAAAGTAGAGTAGGGGTAATCCCCTACATGTTCTTCCAAAAAGGAGAAGCCATTTTTTACAATGTCAAAATACCTTTCCCAACATTTGGGATGGTCATCATAAGTCAAGAGTGTGAGCTCAACATCCTTGTACTTATCTACTTTCCGTATGAAATGCGGTGAGCAAGACCAGGCAAAGTCGATCACATCATTGGCAATGAAGGTCCAAGATGTTTTCTCTCCAGATGCTTCTTTATTAATGAGCTTTCCTGAGGATCCTACTTCGAAATCATTGGGCACCTTCATGGTAACTTTGTAGTTCCCAAATTCTGAATAGTACTCACCGGAAGCATGATATTGATGACAATTCCAGCTGTCCTCTGTTGCGTATCGGGTTCCTGCAGTTTCATATACGCCCACCTTCGGAAACCATTGAGCGAAATGAAAAAAGTCATTCAAAGTTCCTGTTCGGGCCCGGACTATAGGGATCTTCGATTCCCACTTCATTTTAAAAACACGGGTTTCACCAGGCGGGATTGGCTCCAGTAGAGGAACCCTGAGTACGGTCATATCGTCCTCATTGTCATCATCCGGGTGGATGTATTCCATGCCCGGCCGTAGATCCGCTCCTGTCTGATCTTCCATTAGTGTGATCTCCATCCATGCCCAGGTACACTCATCTTTTAATTCAAAATTTCCAAATCGAGCTATCCCATCCTGATCCTTGTAAAAGGTTGATTTGGTATTTCGAAAAGCATTGTAATACAAATGGAATTGAAGTTCTGTAACGGGACTCTTTCCAGGGTTTGTCCAGGTTAGGAATTGATCTGCCCTAATCATTTTTTCAACAGGAAAAAGTTCTAGATCGATCTGGTAATTGGCAATTCTTGGAGAAAGAGCCTGAGCAGCCAGCTGATTATTGGCGTTAAAAATGAAGAGGAAAATGAAAGTCCAATACCCCAGACTAATTCGCATACCCAAATATAAAGGAATGCCTGAATCAAGCATGGTACTTACTTTTCCAACTCAGCAATTTTCTCCTCTAGCCATTCCTTATTGGCGGCAATTCCTTTCATCTCATCAAGGTCCTTCTTCAACTTGGCGATCCTTTTTTGATCACCCGGGACAATAGAAATCATCTGAGTGATCAACTTGATCAGGTTTTTATAATTTTTGATCCTTTCGGCCCCAAGTTCTTTATGGCGCTGAAGATATATTTTGAGACTTTTGAGCAGCGAATCCAGGACTTCAAATTCTCCAAGCTCATAATAGGTATAGATCTGGAGGGCCTTGGTTTGCAGGGTGTCGAATTTGTCCGTGAACTCAAATTCTCTGAGAATCTCAATAACCTGCAGGAATTCCTTTTTGTAAAAAAAGATCCTGGCTAACTCATATTTTGGGAGGTTCTCCCTTTTGTCCTTTGGAAGATATTGAGCATAAACTTCAAGGAAGTTTTCTGCCCAGTCATAGGCCTGATTCCTTAAGGCTGTGATATTGACGTTTGAAAAAGTATTTGGGGAGATCCTGCCATCGGTAACAAGGAGGTTCTTTTCAAGTAGCTCCTTATAGATTATGAACAGTTCCTTCAGGAATTTCGCATCTCCGGAATTGATCTGCCGGATGCAAAAATTGATCTGGGACGCATAAATGGACCCGGCTTCCGAATTATCCAGCGGACCACTAAGAGAGCCAATTCGGTCTCTAAGCGTGAAGTAAGAATCAATGGTTTCCAGTTTTTGGCTATTGAATACGGCCTGATAGGCCTTGGCCATTTCCCCGGGACTAATCTCATTTTCGTCTAACCATTCTGAAAGTGTGCTACCAAATGAATCCATCTCCTCCAACTTCACAAACTTTCCTCGGCTGATCTGATCCGCTCCCAGCTTGAACCGCTCTGCAACGTAAAAGTGATCGAAGGTGGAAATGATATCCTGGATATTTGATCGTTGTTTTCGATCAAAGCGAAACTCACTGTTGAACTTTTCCTTTTCCAACAGATATTCATTGTGAAGCTTTTCGATGCCCAGGTGTTTGTCTTCGTCAATCCTTTTGGAGGCTTTTTTGAGGGTACCAGGAATCAGCTTTTTCAGGCCCTTTCTGTTTAAAGACCGTAGTAGCAATAAATCCCTTTGAAAGGGATCAGCTTCCAGCTCCTCCAGAGAAAGAAATTGCTCCACCAGGCCAAGCAGGTCTGATAGGTATTTTCTGAAGCGGACATCGTTGAATGGGCTGTCTCCCTTGAATTCGCGCCAAACCATTTCTTTATTAAGCTTCTCATATTCCAGTGGCGTGATACTTGTAAGAAATACGAGCAAATCGACCAGAGATTGATCCCTGTTGAAATAAGGAGATGAGACAAATTTTTTTAATTTGTTGATTGTCAATTTATTAAAGGATTCTAATGCAAGTGATAGTTTTCCTTTTTTCATTTCAATCTTCTAGGTTGATCTTTTTGCGGATATTAGATTATAAACTATATTTAAGCAATGTGACAAGCTGATTTCTAAGTCTTTTTCACATTTTATACTGCTTCTGTGAGAATTCTTTAATTAGATGGTTCATAGTAGCCGTATTATACATGACAAAAAGCATAAAGTGAGGAAATGGGGCTTCACAACTTACAAAATTTGTAAAGGTTTTGGTTCAAGATCTGTTACAAATTGTAGAAACAAAGTTGTAATCCCTCGCCCAAATCCCATACTAATGAATATATCGCGCTTAAAAATTTTTGGGTTTTTACTCCTCTTGCCTGTCCTGGGCTTTTCGCAGAGTACAGAAGAATATGAAGTTCTTGCGGATAGCTCCATCACCGTAAATTACAATACACCCATTTTTCCTTTGCAAGTCATTAGCGCTCCGTCGAGCGGTACTTACTATTTGAATGGCGTTGAGGGAGCAAGTACTGCGTTTGGGAATGTTGACCTCAAATATGTGCCTGATCCCGGCTTTATCGGTCAGGACAATATGGTAATCGAGCTTGGAAATGATGATCCTGTTGCACCTCAGTTAATCAACGTTTTCATAACGTTTAATGTGGTTGCTGCCTATGTTGATGCTCAGGATGATTACTATGTTATGATGCCCGGACAACAGTCCAGCCTGGATGTTATGGTGAATGATGACGGATCAGGAACCATCAGTATGGAAATGGTCCCTTTGACCAATAACCTGCAGGCCGTTGTAAGTGGAAATCAGATTCTGGTAACCCTTGACGGTGATTTTGAGACCATGGGTAAGTTTTCTTACACTATTTGTGATGAGGCCATGACTTGCGATCAGGCTGTGGTTACGGTTTTTTCAGCATCCGAACCTAATACCGTGGACTCTCTTACCCTAGTGACCACCAAGCAGATTTCTAAGAAAGGGCTATTGCCTTTGAATAATGGATATACCATTACATCCCAACCTCAGCATGGTGCTCTGGACGATTTCACTGGTGGATCATTTAATTATGTTCCAGATCAGGGCTTCGTTGGTCTGGATAATTTCACAATAGCTTATAACACGAACAGCGTTCCCTCGATAAGAACATTTTTCTTGGATGTTCTTGATTCTCCAGTGCTGAACAATTTTGCCATGGACGATGAAGGGCATGTTTCTATTGAAGGGACTGCAACTCTCGATGTGCTGGAAAATGATTTGAACACAAATCTTTTCCTTATATCGATTCCAGAAAGCCCAGACAACGGAACTGCAACCATCGATAATGGAGTGATCATTTATGAACCTGATGCTGGTTTCACCGGCGTCGATCATTTTACCTATAAAACCTGTACACCATTTTTTGATTGTGAAATCGCAGATGTGTACGTTCATGTAAGCAACGACCAGCCTTCTGATTATCGGTTTACACTTACAACCTTTGAAAATAACCCCCTTGTAATTGAATACGATGCCGATTTTCCCAATTGGGAATTTCAGCTGTATTCCTCCGCCAGTGATGAAGGAGGTACATTGACTTACCATCCCGGCGAATGGGCAGGCACAGTTGCCGGACAATGGGTTGACGGGTATAATCTGATCGTTTACGATCCACCGCTGGATTTTGAAGGTCAAGACAATTTTATGGTGAATTATTGCGTGGATAGCGATTGCTATGGTGTTTCACTAAGGGTAGTCGTAGAGGAGGGAGCATGGGGGAATGAGGCGAATTATTGCGTTACAAATTGTGTGTGGCCAGGAGATGCAAACGATAATGGAGTCGTTGATATAGTAGACCTTTTGGCGATCGGTTATTGCACCGGGGAGGTTGGAACCAGCAGGGTCGAAGCTTCTACAAATTGGTTTGGACAATACTCTGATGATTGGGTTACCAATGAACC
>JABDJM010000367.1 GCA_013002475.1 Saprospiraceae bacterium
GAACCTATACTGTTGAAATTACAGATCCAGTGAACGGTTGTCAGGCTTCGATTTCAGTTGAGGTCGAACAAAACATCCAACCTCCAGCTGTAGATGCGGGAACAGATCTTATTCTCGATTGCAACACCGACTTTCTGACCTTATTAGGTCAGGCACAAGGATCAGGACCTTTGACGTATACCTGGTTTGATCAAAACGGAACTGCACTTGGAAATTCCAATACTCAACAGGTCGATACACCAGGGTCGTTTACCCTTTCTGTCCTGGATAATGGAAATGGATGTGAATCAGATGACCAGGTTGCTGTAATTCCGGATATTGATGCTCCTGTTGCCAATGCGGGCCCTGGAGTAACACTAACATGCGATTTGATCGAATATACGCTGGATGCAAGTGGAAGTTCTTTAGGCTCGGATTTTCAATATACCTGGCTCGATGAGAATGACAATATCCTTGGATCAGGTCTCAGCTACATGGTGAATAATCCTGGAATTTACAATCTGGAGGTACTAGATATCTCAAATGGATGTAGTACTCCAAGTTCAGTAGTAATAAGCCAGGATATCGCAGACCCAACACCGGAAATTATTCCATTGGGTGGTCTTACTATTGATTGTAATAATCCTGCACTGGTTCTTGATGGAACCTCTTCCGGCCCAGCTGGAATGATTTCCTTCGAATGGACCTCCACCGCGGCGCCTGGGGCTGTCATCTCCACTCAACCAACGGTTGATGTAAGTGAACCGGGTACTTATACCCTGACTCTTGTTAACAATCAGAACGGTTGTGAAGCAATTATGAACCAGCTCGTGCTTGAAAATGTAGAAACTCCTGATTTGACCATTGCTAATCCGGATTTTCTGGATTGTGTTGAGGCTGAAGTCCAGTTAGTTGCTCAGGATCTGAATAGTACTTCAAATACAACGATCACCTGGACATCCACCGCTACTGGTGGAATTGTCTCAGGAGAAAATACCTTATTACCAACGGTAGCTCAACCTGGTTTTTATTCTATTCTCATTGTAAATAATGCCAATGGCTGTGAAGATGAAGCCACCGTGGAGGTTATTTCTCAACAGGAATTCCCGGAGGCACTAGCCATCCCGGTCGATGAACTAGATTGTGTAACCGATGAGGTAGAAATTGATGGAACATCCAGTTCCCAAGGATCTGAGTTCAATTACAATTGGACTGGCCCTGGGGTAGTATTCGGTTCAACTGGGTTAACTCCAACGGTAAACTCAGCAGGAGTATATCAACTGGAAATTCTGAATACGGATAATAGCTGTATCTCCTTTGTAGAAGTTGTAGTTGAGGAGAATCTCGATCGCCCTATAGACCTTTTACCTGGTGTATCACCACCTCCTTGTACAGGAGATCCCGGAGCAATTGAAGTTCAGGCGATTGAAGGAGGTGCAGGACCCTACTTATATGGAATTAATGGTGGACCACTTTCCAGTGAACCCGTCTTTGAGTTTCTACTGCCAGGTACTCATTCTGTCATGGTAGAAGATGCCATTGGTTGTACTTATGAGGAGGTTGTTATCATTCCGGAAACCGACCCGGTGCAGGTTGTTCTTGATGCAGAGATCGATATTACTATTGGTGAGCAATCACAACTTTTTGCTTCATTGAACTATCCGGCCTCTTTGGTTCAATCAATTGAATGGACTCCTTCGGATAACCTAAGTTGTTCAAATTGCTTGAATCCTGTGGCTTCTCCTAGCGAAACTACAATATATAGGGTGACGGTGATCGATGAGAATGGCTGCCCTGCAACAGACGATATTGTTCTTAGAGTAAGGACTGACATTGACATCTATATTCCTAGTGCGTTTTCTCCCAATGGAGATGGCTCCAATGAGATCTTCCACATTTTTGCCGCCGAAACTGAAAACGGGATTGAGGAAATCGAGGAATTCATTATCGCTGATCGCTGGGGTGAGATCGTCTTCAGAGACGAAAATTTCCAACCCAATGATCCGGATCATGGATGGAACGGAAGAATGAAGGCAGGAGGGGAGATTTTCAACCCAGCAGTGTTCGTCTACTATGCGAGAGTCAAGCTGATTAATGGATCCACCCAGATTTTTGAGGGGGATGTAACCTTGATTCGATAATTTGACTGTTTAATTGTCCAGATTCATATGGATAAGGGAGGGCCTTTTTGGCCTTCCCTTTATTTTTGTGATATGATTGGATATTCATAACAAAATCAATTCTTTTACGTATTAGTATTGAGCCTTTTTAGGCCATATTTACCCCCTAATCGATTGGCGCTCATGCAGTTTCTTTTTCCTGGCTTTCTCTTCGCCTTATTTGCTCTGGCCATTCCGGTTCTGATTCACCTTTTCTATTTCAGAAGGTTCAAAAAAGTCTATTTCACCAATGTGAAATTCCTCAAAGAGGTAAAGGAAGAAACAAACTCCAGAAGGAGACTTAGAAACTTTCTCATTTTACTCTCAAGGCTATTTGCCTTTGCTTTCATAATTTTTGCCTTCGCCCAACCTTTTCTGCCCTTAGATCAGGAAGTACAAAAAGGGAAAAAGGCAGTTTCTGTCTTTGTGGATAATTCATTTAGCATGAATGCTCTTTCTGAGGATGTTCCGCTAATTAACCAAGCAAAACAAAAAGCCAGGGAGATTGTCCAGGGCTTCAAGCCAGATG
>JABDJM010000033.1 GCA_013002475.1 Saprospiraceae bacterium
CCTTTTTTCCAGATTCGACGTTACACCTATATAAAAGAGATTTCTCGTTTTTGAGTAAAGAATATAAACGTGAAATGACATAATTGAGAATTAAGGCGCTGACGATAGTCGGCCGGCTCCTATGTCAGCCCTTCTGATGAAATCGTACTTGGACAATCATATTCCCAATGCTGACAAATCCTGACACCCACAAAAGGGATGTCAGGATTTCGTCAGTAGGGTGAATAACCGGATTTGAACCGGCGACCTCTGGAACCACAATCCAGCGCTCTAACCAACTGAGCTATACCCACCATATGCTATTATAAGCGGTCGCAAATATAAAAAAGTTCCAGGCCAGAGTAAATAGTTAATTACTTTATTGAACTTCCAAAGGGTCCACTTCCAGGGTAAATTCCCGGGTAACTGGGTTTAAGTCTGATTGGACTACTCTCCCTTTTTCATCAACAAGGGTCAGAGTAATGCTATTTTTTCCCATTGGAAGGCCCTCGATATAATAGGGCTGCCAGCTATCTACCACATATCGCTCTCCATTAATATCCGCTAAGACGCGGTATCCCTCAGCCATATCAGCATTGTTCAAATAGAAATCCAGCATCACTTTGTCAGTTTCAGCTTTGCCACGATAATTTCCCTTTGGGCGGCTATAAAAAACCATAGCCTCCTGAACAGGTTCTGATTTGGTTAATCTGTTACCTTCGACCATAACCTTCAAGAGGGTATTGGCATTTGACCTTTTAATGCTTTCATGATAACTCCGGGATAGAAATGCCAATACATAATGCTGGCCGTCGGGAAGTGTATGATCAAATTCAGCTTCATATTTTGCCAGATATGGCTCATTGTCCACAATAAGGTGTAAATGTTGCCCTTTTGCAGAGTTTGCACACATCTTTTGAGGTGCGTCCTCTGTTTGTGCACCTAATTTATAGGTCTCGCCTCCAATCATGAATCCAAAGCGTCCCTTAACATATCGCATAGCATATAGGGATGCATCGGCAAAATCAGGGCTAGGTTCAAAAGCAGTAAGGGTAAAACTCTTTGAGGTCGTATCCCCAAGAGCTTCTTCGACAAGGTTGATTTCTTTTTTGGGTGCTGCAGACGAGGAATCCCCATTGGCTGATGGGTCTTGCTTGCAGGCAAACGTCAAGAATAGGATACTAACTAAGATAAAAGAGGGTAATAATCTCATTTTCAAGTGTTTTTCAATGAAGCACGAAGGTAAAGATATTCGTTTTATTGTCCTGAATTATCTTGCTTCTACAGTTTCATATTATTTGTTTTAACCTTACTTTTGCCTCGCTGAAATCAGTAGCCGGAGGAGTGGCAGAGCTGGTTGAATGCACCGGTCTTGAAAACCGGCGTGCGAGAAATCGTACCGGGGGTTCGAATCCCTCCTCCTCCGCAAAAAAGAAAGGCTTCCGAAAGGAAGCCTTTCTTTTTGCCCCAAGCCTGAAAGCTTGCTTTCAGGCTCGAGGGCAAAAATGAAAAATGGCCTAAGGCCCTATCACTTGGGCAATCCTTTGGCAATGATGGTCAGGAAAAAAAAGTTGATGTACCAATGGTCGTTTCAAAGTCAACTATCCACCAAAACACTCCTTCATTTCCCGTAATTTTAGGGCATGTCCAAAATTGGAGGAGTAGGAATTCTGGTTGTTATCATTCCCTTGCTGCTGGTAAGCTTCCAGGGGAAAAATAAGCTTGAGGCTGGATCCGCCCCTGAGTATGAAGCCAATATCCGCCATCTCCTGGCCATTCATCAATTGGATACCACCGACATTTTTGCCCTGGCTGGACGTTGCGCTAACTGTCATGGCAAGGACCCGGCAGGGATTGCCATGTTAGATGCTCAGGGAAACGATGTCAGCCAATTCGATGCCTGGCGAAGTTCGATGATGGCTAATTCCGCCAAGGATCCCTTTTGGCGGGCGAAGGTTAGCCATGAAACAAAAGTTTTACCCTCCCATGCCCTGGACACCGAAACCAAATGTAACAGCTGCCATGCTCCGCTGGGCCATTACAAAGCTTTCCTCGAAGGGGCAAGCCACTACCCCATCGCTACCATGGTTCAGGATTCGTTTGGTGTTGACGGGGTGAGTTGCGGGGCTTGCCATCATCAGGCTGATATAAACCTAGGAGACCTTTTTACCGGACAGCTCAATTTCGATACCAACCGGGTCGCCTATGGCCCACACCTTTTCCCCTTTAGCCAACCTATGGTCAACTTCATTGGCTTCGAACCAAAATTCGGTGAGCATATCCTGGACCCGGGTCTGTGTGCCGGATGCCATTCCCTGATAAATGAGCCATTTGACCTGCAAGGAAATCCTACGGAAACTGCCTTCTTCGAGCAAGCCACTTATCATGAGTGGTTAAATTCCACTTACAATACTACAGACGTAAGTTGTCAGGCTTGTCATATGCCTGTCCTGGAGGAATCTGTGTTGATCGCCTACGGAATTGGCTTACTGACTCCGAGGACTCCTTATGGGATCCATACCATGGCAGGAGCCAACACTTTTATGCTGAAGCTCATGAAAGAGCATAAGGACACCTTGGGCATTATTGCCAGCGATGAAAACTATGAAAATAGTATTGCGGAGACCTTTGACATGCTACAGAAACAAACACTGGAACTTGATCTAACTTTTGTGGAAGAAATCCAGGATTCGGCACTATTCAAGATTCGACTGCTAAACAAAGCGGGCCATAAGTTCCCTTCTGGTTACCCTTCCAGAAGAGCCTTTGTAGAGTTCGTCCTTAGCTCTGAAGAACAAGACACACTATTCATATCAGGAAGACTCAAGGAGGATTACGAATTAGTGGGTTTTGATACAATGACTTCTCTGGAACCACATCATCAGATCATCAGCCAGGAGGATGATGTTCAAATTTATGAGATCGTAAATGGCAACATTCTGGGAGAATTCACCACGGTGCTTGAACAAGCAACCCAAGCACTAAAGGACAACCGGCTTGCCCCTATTGGATTTTCCAAAACTCATTCGGTTTATGATACAACCCGAATCGTGGGATTTGCAGACCTTGACCCGGACTTCAATTTTGAAGGTGGTGTCGAAGGGTCAGGAACGGATGAATTGTATTACAAGATCCCTCTGGATGGATTTTTCGGGACCACAACCGTTACCGCCAAAGTTTTTTATCAAAGTCTTCCTCCGAATTGGATGAAAGAGATGTTTGCCATGTCAAGCCCTGAGATTGATCAATTTAAACAGATGTATGATGCTGCGGATCAGGAACCCGTTTTGATCCAGGCCGATACTCTTGAAAACTTGCTATTGGGAACAAACGCAACAATCGAACATACTCGAAAAATTCGTGAGATCACGATCATCCCGAATCCTGCGATGGATATCATCCAACTTCAAATAGGGAGTATCGATGCGGAGAATCCCAAGTTGAAGATCTTTGACCGATACGCGAATCTGGAGTTTGAATCCAACTACAG
>JABDJM010000444.1 GCA_013002475.1 Saprospiraceae bacterium
TTCAAGCACGGTGTAATCATGCAAGTAGTAATCATCCGAAAGCTCTAATTCTCGAATTTGATTCCCTTGAAGTGATCGCTTGTATATTGATCCATAAATCGTCGCTCTTTCTGAGACACCAAGACCAATGCGACCCATAAAATTTGTGTGGCTTGTCTTGTCTTCACTACCCACAGTCGATGATTTTGCAAAGGCTCCTGAAAGGGAAACTTTGCCCTCCCCTAATGCTTTGGCATCGTCGTAGGTCATATTCATAGGTGAAACGCAGGCCTGAGAACCAAATAAAATGATAATGGCAACGATAATAAATAATTGATTTTTCATGATACCTCATTTTTATTGGTACCAAGTTCGGGTGCAGTTGGCCTTGATTTGTCTCTGATTTTGAGAATGGAAAAAGAATTGTCTCACTTGGTGAGACTTTATAGATTATCGAGCCTTTTTCAGTGCGGATTCCATCTTATTGAGTTTAATTTCAAGCCCGATTCCTGCTGTAAAAGTTCTCATATTAAATCCAATTTCTGGCCTAATAGCCCAACGTTCTAGATTTGTAGAGAAGCCCGCCCCAGCATTAAGACCTAGAACAAGGCCATATCCATTTTGCTCATACACACCTGTTCCATGCATTATCAATGATCCATCAATATGCGGGTTAAACCGATAGGAATAAATTATTTGAAGGTTCAGTCCCTGGGCAACATAGTCGTTTTCCACAAAGTACATACCCAAGCCTCCTTTTAGGGCCAACTCCTTTTCAATAATCGTGTACTTAAAACCAAGCTCATAGAGATCATATGCAGAGGTTTCGTAATCATCTGAAAAGGACCAAAGCCCGTCGGGGTCTCGGCGCCCTTTGTGATAATAGGATCCATATAGTCCGAAGCCTCCCTTAAGGCCTACTCCAACTCGCCCAAAATAATTTTGAACGAAGTTAAATTGATCATCTTCAAATCTATGCTCATCCGAAGTACCGTAGGCTCCGGAAACCTGAACCTGTCCTGGCTTGAGAGCGGAAGCATTCTCATAAGACATATTTATTGGACTAATACAGGATTGCACTAGAACAAGAAGGAAAAAGAAAATGTGACATTTTGAAAAAGCCATTCTGAGGATTCAAAATACTAATTCCTCCAACAATAGAATAGCAAAACGCCCTCCCGGGCTTATCCGGAAGAGCGTTAAGGCTTTGATTTGGCTATGCATTTACGCCGCCTCAGGGGACGGGGGTTGTTATTGTAGTACCAGATTTTTCTCTTCGATCATCTTACGGATGTTGATCAAAGCATACCGCATTCTACCGAGAGCAGTATTGATGCTTACTCTAGTAAGAGCAGCAATTTCCTTAAAGCTCATTTCGGCGTAATGACGCAGGATCACAACCTCTCTTTGCTCGGGAGGCAGCATATCTACCAGCTGTCTGACCTTTGCATGCGTTTGGGATTGCATAATCCGTTGTTCTGCGTTTGCATCCTTGCTTTGGATTACGTCAAAGATGTCGAAGGTTTCCGTGGAGTTGACCTTAGGCCGGCGCTTGTTCCGGCGGAACTGATCCACACACATATTGTATGAGATCCGCATAGCCCATTGGACAAATTTTCCTTCGTGATTGTATTTACCCTTTCTCAGGGTATCAATAATTTTGATGAAGACTTCCTGGAATATATCCTCAGCCTGGGCATGGTCCTTAACGAACAAATAAATGGACGTGTAAATTTTTTGCCTGTGACGATTTAGAAGTTCTTCGAAGGCAGAATCATTGCCTTCTAGATAAGCTCCAATGAGCTCTCTGTCTGTTAGCGACATAACTTGCATAACTATCCTATTTTTTAGCCTTTTTAGTAAAAAATAATAGTGTAGAAGTTATGTGCCTATAGCAATAAAATTTTGTGAGAAATAATTCTTGAAGGTTAAAGGTGAAATAAAACCTCCAATGATGCAAGCAATATTTCCAAAAATATGGCCAAATACCAGATTTACGTAAGTCCTTAACACATAATTAACCGCAAATCCAGGATTTGGACCGGCCATGGATCCGTATCAACTATTCTTACTTATTGATATACCTATCGAAGACTCTACCCTATTTGGGGTATGTCGCCACCTGCCTGCTTGGCCTGGGCCAACCGGGCAGGCAGGTTTTCGGCGAATGTTCTCTCTCCTAATTTACCCAAGCTTTCTACCCTCCAACAGAACTAAGCATTTTCACATTTGTTTCTATCTTGCGGCCTCACCTCCGATAAGCATAATTCACAAAATTTATAGGCAGACAAAGCATGTCTAAAGCAGTGGCTAATCCTCCCAAAACTGTCTTCTCTGAAGAAGAATATTCCACAGAGATGGGCATTTTCATCAAGGGGGCAAAATCCAACAATCTAAAAGATGTTTCTCTTTTTCTCCCCAGGGAAAAATTGATCGTGGTGACCGGAGTTTCCGGCTCCGGGAAAAGCTCTATTACCATGGATACCCTCTTTGCTGAGGGTCAGCGGAGATATGTAGAAAGCCTTTCCTCTTATGCCCGCCAGTTTCTGATGCGGATGAAGAAGCCGGAGGTGGACTACATCAAAGGCCTTTGTCCGGCCATAGCTATTGAGCAGAAAGTTGGAACTACCAATGCCAGATCTACTGTGGGTACCCTGACTGAGATCTATGATTTTCTTCGGATACTTTTTGCACGGATCGGAAAAACCATTTCCCCGATTTCAGGCAAGCAAGTGAAAAAGCACCGGGTAAGGGACGTAGTTGAATTCCTGAAAAAACAAAAGGAGGGCGCCAAAGTGCAGTTGTTTATTCCCTTCCCAACCAAATATGGTGACCGGACCCTTGAGCAGGAACTCAACCTCATGCTTCAAAAAGGGTATACCAGGGTCCAGTATAAGAAGGAGATCATCAGGATGGAAGATATCCTTGAGGGGAAACCAAAGCTGGCACTCAAGAAAAAGATAAAGGACATCGACTATGTGCTTCCAAAGATCCTGATCGATCGATTCGTCATCAAAAAGGATGATGAAGAAAATTGGAAGCGGATCGCAGATTCCATCCAAACATGCTTTTTTGAATCAGAAGGGGATTGCCTGGTGGATGTCATGGATAAAAAGGAAGTTGCCTACAACAACCGGTTCGAATTAGATGGGATGCTCTTCATTGAGCCGAGTCCTCATTTGTTCAACTATAATAATCCCTTTGGTGCCTGTCGGCGATGCGAAGGTTTTGGCCGGGTTATGGGGATAGATGAAAATAAAGTGGTTCCTGACTTTACCAAGTCTGTGTATGAAGGGGCCATTGCCTGCTGGCGTGGAGAAAAAGCTGGTAAGTGGTTGGAGGCCTTTTTGGATGTGGCATATAAGTTTAAGTATCCGGTGCATAAGCCCTATGCCCAATTATGCAAAGCCCATAGAAGATTGCTTTGGAAGGGCAACCAATATTTCGATGGCATCGATGCCTTTTTTGAAAGGTTAGAGGAGAAAAAATATAAGATCCAGAACAGGGTTATGCTTAGCCG
>JABDJM010000456.1 GCA_013002475.1 Saprospiraceae bacterium
CTAAAAGCAACCCTGATGCAGGCCTACATTTTCCTGATAATCTTCACCCTCCTCATTGTCAAGCCAACGGTCAACGGGCTGTTTCTATCCAGATTCGGGGTGGAAAAACTTCCCTACGCCTTTATGCTGGTGGCGGTCATGGCCGGGTTGGTTACCACTTTTTACGCGAGGATAGTCAGGCGGATTCCTCTCGACCGGATTCTGAATGGTACGCTTGCCCTTTCGGTTCTCTCCTTGCTGATTTTTGGATTGTTCCTTAGGTTCAACATATTGGAATCCCTGGTCCTGTATGTATTCTTTATCTGGGTGGCCATATTTGCCTTATTGACTACTTCCCAATTCTGGGTCCTGGCCAATATTGTGTTTAATGCCCGGGAGGCAAAAAGGCTCTTTGGGTACATTGGAGCCGGGGCGATTGCCGGAGGAATACTCGGAGGGTATTTTACCTCAATGCTTGCTCAATCCATGAGCAGTGAATTTCTTCCCTTTTGGGGAGCCTTGTTTCTGGGATTATGTATTCCCCTTAATCTGACTATCTGGAAAAAATTTGTGGATAAAAGGCAATCTGTTTTCCAGCAGATGAAAAGAACCAAGGGCTTTGGAGATCATCCATTTACCCTAATAAAAAATAACAGGCACCTGAGTTTGCTTGCCGCCATTGTCGGTATAAGTGTTATGGTGGCTAAATTGGTGGATTATCAGTTCGGAGGGATCGCTTCAGAACTGATCCCGGATCAGGATGAATTAACAGCCTTCTTTGGTTTCTGGCTTTCCACCTTTAGCCTGATCTCACTGATCATGCAGCTTTTTGTGACCAGACGGGTGGTTGGAACTTTCGGCGTTGGGGCTTCATTACTTTTTCTGCCCGGCTCGATTCTGATCGCTGTGATCGCCCTGGTATTATTTCCAGGGATATTGGCCTCTGCTGTTCTTCTGAAAATGTCAGATTCCGGATTGAAACAATCAGTCAATAAGGCCGCCATGGAATTATTAATCTTACCCATTCCTGCCAATGTCAAAAATCAAACGAAAACTTTTATTGATGTCTTTATTGATAGTCTGGCTACTGGCCTGAGCGGATTGATCCTAATCTTATTGGTAGCAGGCCTGGATATGAGCACCAATGCTATTAATATCATGATCATGGGGCTTTTGGCTTTCTGGTTTTATTTGATCTGGCAGGTAAAAGGGGAGTACCTCAATTCGTTTAGAAAAAAGATAGACCGGTCCAACAACCATGAATCATTTTCCGGATTTGATCTTGAAAAAGAATCCGTATTAAAAGGTTTAGTAAATGTTCTTCAGAAGGGATCCGAATATCAGAAATTAACCATCCTTGAAAAGATCAACGGTTTTCAGAAAAAGGGATTTTATGAACCTGCAGGAGAATTACTCGCCCATCCTAGTGATAACATAAAGATCGCTGCCATAAGGCATCTATACTATTATCCAAAATCAGATTTTCTTCCTGAAGTTGAGAGCATGACCGTACATGATAATCAGGAAGTACAGATCGCAGCTTTTGAATATTTGGTAAAACATGCGGATGGCGACAGGGTTGAAGTAATGGAGAAGTACCTTCATCAGGATGATTACCATGTACGCGGAGCAGCTCTGGTAAGCCTTGCAAAGGAAACGAGAGATAATCCGGAGTTGATAAAACAGTTTAAGCTCAAAAATCGCATCCAGGGAAAACTGGATCTGTTGCCCTCGATCGAGGATAGGGAAGAGCAGTCTTTTAGAAATGGAACAGCACTGAAAACAATTGGCTATGCAAACCTTCCAGAGTTTTATCCTTTCGTTCATGAGGCCTTAAAGAACTGGGATAAGAAATTGGTTCGTGAAGCCATCACCGCAGCCGGGAACACGCTCGAGCCAGAGTTCATCCCAACCTTAATCTCCTTCCTTGAAAAGCCTGTATTTAAGGCCATCGCCAGGAAGGCCCTGGTAAATTATGGGATAGGTATAGTTCCGGCCCTTAAGAGAATGATAAATCAAGGAAAATTGAATCTGCTGGAGGTTCGTCAAGTCCCTTCCATTGTTAAAGAAATCGAAAGTCAGCAATCAGTCAACTTCCTGTTCTCATTGATAGACCATGAAGATTTTGTTGTCCGTCATGAAGCCTTAAGAGGGTTAAACAAGTTGAAGGTTAGTTTTCCTCAACTAAGATTTCCCCCAAGGCTAGTTTTAAAATGTATTGATGAGGAAGTTGCTGCCTACAAGACTGGATTGTCTGTGTTGCATTCTCAGAAAGTTAAAATTGAAGAATTTGGAGAGGGTACTTCCTCCAGCGAGGAGGCCAGACGTGGCTTACATAGGTTGTTAGAAAAAAGACAACAGAGAACCCTGGAGCGTGTGTTCCGTTTGCTGGGACTGATTTATCCTGGCAAGGATATTTTCATCATCTATAAAGGTTTTAGAAGTAGCCAATCTGATCTTCAAACGAACGCCATTGAATATCTTGATAATCTCCTCTCTCCAAAACTTAAGAAGGAACTTATTCCACTGATCGAATCCTCAATTTCTCGCGAATCATCACAAGTCAGACTTTGGACCCTTCAACTGGACCTGCAGGAGGATTTCAAATGTTTTCAGATCTTGTTGGATGGCCATGATGCTAAACTCAAAATGGCCGTTCTGTATCTTCTCCAACAACTCAAGGATGATCGCTACGATTATATGATCCTCGAGCAAACGGAAAGTAAAGACCCAAGGGTAAGTGACTTTGCTAAAAAGGTTATGGTTTCTCTGGGGTAGCTTCCCGAACTATTTTGTCGATCCTGGACGCCAGGGCATAATGATCATTCGCCGAATTTTTTTTCAGCACATTAGACATAAGCGAGATCAAATAAGTGCTCCCATCGGGATGCTCAATGATCGCGACAGAGTTCATGTAGTTTTTTACGTTCCCTCGGTACTTACCACAGTTCGGCATAAGCCTTCGGTTACAGGAATACAGACTCCCGGATTTAAAATACACACCAGCATTTTTCAGTGAACTCGCTGCCGAGTATCGGATCCTTCGCCAGGTCATGTATAAAAGCCGTTTAATTTCCAGGCTCGTTGAGACATTTACAATTTTCCCCTGCTCCAGGGCTATCATCCATTTCATAAGGCCTATGGG
>JABDJM010000496.1 GCA_013002475.1 Saprospiraceae bacterium
GGCCATGAGGAAGGATATGCAGGAGGCGGCAGCAGAAATGCTTGAGGCGGCAGGTTTGAAAAATGTGAACACCTACGAAACGGAATGTCATCCCGGGAACGGTATTCATGAAATGGGTACCGCAAGAATGGGCAGAGATCCAAAGACTTCTGTACTAAATAAATGGAATCAGGTACACGCAGCAAAAAATGTTTTCGTTGCCGATGGGGCTTGTATGACCTCAGCAGCTTGTCAAAACCCCTCTCTAACATACATGGCCATATCAGCTAGGGCTGCAAATCACGCAGCAGATGAACTTAAAAAAGGAAACCTTTAAAATGAAAACCATGGATCGGAGAACCGCACTAAAAAAAGCAAGCCTTATACTCGGATATTCACTTTCGGCACCGGCGATCGTCGGAATCATGCAAGGGTGCAAACCTGAAGTAATAGCCGGTTTTGAACCGAGTTTCTTCTTAAAGAATGACCTGGGATTAGTGAATGCTTTCATGGATACCATCATTCCAAGGACGGATAGCCCTTCAGCTTCTGAAGTTGGAGTTTTGTCCTTTATGGATGCGATGTTAGATCAATGCACTCCTGAGGACGGTCAGGAAGCCGCAAAAGTTGGCATTGCAAGGATAAAAGAATTGGCTGGAGGTACGGCTTTTGAAAGCCTTTCTCAGGAGGACAGGAACGGCTTGCTTTCTACAATTGAGAAAGAAGCTGCGGATGATAGAGAGTCGCCAATTTCTAAGTTCTGGTTTAATGCAAAAGGACTTATTATCAATGGATACCTTCTATCGGAAAAGATTGGAACTGAATATCTTGCTTATGACCCAATCCCCGGGTTATACAATGGATGCGTGGATATGAGCGTTTCAAATGGGAGAGCCTGGGCTCTCTAAAACAGGGTAGATTTAATGCATCCCTAACCCCTGCTTAACTACTTTACTTCAAAGGCTATCGAAATTTAAGGCATCAAATCAAAGGATTTGACGTAATACCCCTGGGGCTAGCGTAATTTTTATGCCCCATAGAAAATATCAGCCTATGGCAAACTTAACAGTAGACAGAAACCTGGCTTTCGTTAGAATGAGTGGAAAGCCGGTAGAAATTAACGAGATTGAATTTGAGATCTTGTGGGCAATGATCAATAAGCCGGGAAAGTTTTGGACCGCCGAAGATCTGGAATCCACTTTTCCACCCTTTTCACAAATTGGAAAAAAATCTATTCGGGTTGCAATGGAAAGCCTCAATTCAAAAATGAGCTCTTTCATTCGCTATGATCATAGCCGTGGATTCAAGTTTCGAAGAGCTTAGTAGCTGGAATGAATTTCCAACAAGACCTTTTCCATTTCTTTTTTCCAGGTAATGTTTCCTCCTGGTATTTGGTTGTGCATAAAACTAAATGCCATTGTTTTCCCTTTTCTGGTTTTAAGAATACCACTCAGGCAATGTACGCCGGTGAGGCTTCCCGTTTTTGCATACAGGGTGCCAGGAGGTAAGGAAGAATAATGCCGCCGAATTGTTCCTTCTTTGGCACCTTCCGGAAGAATTTCAAGAATCAATTCTTCCTTATGATTTTGGATCATTTTTTCCAATAGAAAAACGATCTGAAGCGGGCTAAAAGAATTATATCTGGAAAGCCCTGAACCATCTACCCACCGAAAATATTTTCCACGATCCAAACGACTATTATAAGATGAAATCAGACTGTCGATATTCCAGGTGTTTCCCTGGATCTTGCTGGCCATGATGAGAAGTTGTTCAGATAAAAAGTTATCGGAGTCTTCCAGGATTCCTTTATAAAATGGAATGGCGTCAACATAAATGGATTCTAACGAAGCGTTTGGTTTTTGCTCCCCTTCAACGATTATTTGCAGCTCTTGCGAAAACTTTAGTGAATTCTTTAAGTAGAGACTATCCGGGTAGAAAGGGAACAATCTTGTTTTAGGGTTTATCTGTTTCTCAATTTGGGCGTTCAATGCAACTTCAAAATTTGGCGCACTCACTGCGATGCTATCCAGGGAAATAAAGGTACTGTCCGGAAGCCTTCTTAAACTGTTGCCATAGATCGGGAAGGTGGTTCTCGGTGCCTGCCAAATATAACCGCTGTCATCCCAGGCCCAGCCAGGACCGTAGGGGGCAAGGTTGTCATCAGCAAGATGCATCTGAATTGGGAGGTCATAATGTGCCGCCAGAGAATCCAGCGTTCTCATACCAGATTCATTTACATAGTGGATGCCGGGAAAACCAATTGGGTAAAGGTGAAGGGTATCCCTTTCCACCTGGTATTGGATCACTGGAATTTCATTGCCAAAAGTTTCCAGTCCGGCAAATACAGTAAATAGTTTTGTGTTGGATGCGGGAGTAAATCCCTGATCCCCTCTGTACTGACTTATCAGCTTTTTTTTCTCAAGGTCATATAGAGCAAAGCCGGTGCTTCCCTTTTTGAAGACCTCAGATTTTGCAATTCGCTTTGCCCACTTTCTATTTCCTTCATAATGGACCCAGGATTTGCAGGAAGAAAACAACAGGAGAAGGACAAAAGAGAGGAATGCGTAATTCTGATAAAATGATTTCAAGGCTGATTGACTATATTTAAGAACCTCAATTTACACTAATGCGATTTATTTTTTCCTTTCTATGTATCCTCCTTTCCTCTGGCCTTAT
>JABDJM010000528.1 GCA_013002475.1 Saprospiraceae bacterium
AGGCCAGCAAACCTGGCAGCCATGTCCATCTATTCTGATCATAAGCAGATCACCCGTTCAGTTTCCCTCAACAGGCTGGCAATGAATCTTGGATTCACGATCGGTCCCTCAGTTGCCGGTTGGTTGGCAGTAACGTATGGTTACAAATGGATCTTTTATGTTGATTCCATCTCATGTTTTTTTGCAGCATTGATCTTCTTTAGCTTTCTGAAAAGAAGGGAGATTGAAAAAGATCCCGAAAAGACAGAAGGACTAAGTGGAGCCATTCTCAAGGCAGATCCCTGGTATGGTGCCTTCTTAATTTCGGTCTTGTTATCAGGAATTGGATTTGTCTCCCTGTTTACCAGTTACCCTGTGTTTATGGAGGAAAAACTAATGATGACTGAGGGGGTGATCGGTCTTTGGCTGGCTGTCAATGGATTCATCATTTTTCTGACGGAAATGCCGATAGTCTATTTTCTTGAAAAGCGGGAGAATACCTACAATCCTATGGTTATCGGTATGGCCCTAATCAGTTTCGCTCTGTTGGGTAGCATGGGCTGGCTTCCTACCCTACTTATGGTAGGTGTTTATTTTGTCTTTATCACCTTTGGCGAAATTTTAGCTTTCCCCTTTCAAGCCACCTTTTCATTGAATAGAGCGAGCAATGAAAAAAAGGGCACCTACATGGGGTACTATGGGTTAACCTGGTCTATTGCCTTAATGGTCGGACCTCCTACCTCCTTTTGGGTAGCGGAAGAATTAGGGTTTTATTACTTGTGGGCGATTTTGGGTGCAGTTACACTGTTAAGTTCTGTGTCAATGTTTTTTTTGAAGAAAAGATTGATTAAAAGTTAAGTTTTCACTTTCTTTGGAACATCATAGTGTATATATTTACAGAACTATGAAAAGATATTTGTCGGAGTTAATCCAAATTTAATTCTGACTTAAGATTTGGGTTTTTAAGGCGTGTTTTTTGGGGGGCTCCTATAACAGGGCCCCCTGTTTTATTTCCCACCTTTTGTACTTATTGATCCTAGTGCCAGTTGAGCCATAGCCGGGTTAGTGGCCAGAGGCACATTATGAACATCGCATAGCCGCATAAGCATTTGGACATCTGGTTCATGAGGATGCTTTTCCAGCGGATCCCGAAAAAAGATGACCAGATCAATATATCCTTCAGCGAGTTTTGCTGCTATCTGAGCGTCTCCGCCCAAAGGCCCACTAAGGAATCGCTGGACTTCAAATCCAGCCTCCTCTATATGCTTTCCCGTTGTACCTGTAGCACAAAGCCTAGCACCTTCCAGGAGTTCCTTGTTTTTAAGTATAAAGGCTACCATTTCTGGCTTCTTACCATCATGGGAGATTAGCGCTATGGTGAGATCGGACTTTTTCATACTGCATTCTATTTGGACTAATCCAACAAAAGTAACTCATCCTCATTTAGCTATTTATTAGGGAAGCCAATCACATCATCAGAAGGATACCAACATCTCAGAATTTAGAGCTTACTTGTACTTGAAAGTAACAGTTGATAATCCCAAGCTTTCTCCTCCTCCTCATTTATGAGGGTTTTCTCTGTTTCCCCATTTATGGTCATGTTTAGAGACCTATACGACCCCATCTTTGACTTATAATTTTTAACAACCTTTTAAAATTAAAGTCATGAAAAAATTAGCACGATTCATAGCAACATTGATTGTTGTCATTTCAGTATCCTTTTCAACACAGGCACAGACTCCCTCTACAGCAAAAGTTGGAGTTAACAAGGGAATGAAAAAATTTCAATATTCCACTGCCAGCATGCTTCCATCATACAGCATAAATGGAAAAGCTAAGCAAGATGTAAAGGCCAAGTCTGGTTTAAGAAATCATAATAATGAGCGGGTAAAAACTCCTTTTGTGAGTAGTAAAACAAAAGGAAAAAGCCATATGGGCTCCGATTCAAGGAACCGATCTCTAATTTTTCAATTGCTCCATCTCAGGAATAAGCGTCATTTGAGCAATAGCAAGGCATCTAGAATGGCAAATTGACAAAAAGAGACAGAATTAATAAATAGGATTCTAAAGGCAGTGATCATTTCGCTGCCTTTTTGCTTTGTAACGTCCCTGAACTCATTACAATCGAAGAAAGTAGCCCACTTTTTTGGCTTTTAAAGCCCATGGAGATCAAAGCCAGATTATTGACAAAGATTATTTTGTCAACTATTTTTCGGCTTCAATTTTCTTTAGCATCTCCCGGGCATTATCACCCACGGTTCCATCAGGGTCCATCGAAATGGCCTTATTGTATAATTGGATAGCCTGCTCCTTATCTCCACTCTTCCAAGAAGCCTCCGCCAGGCTGTCCCAGGCGTTGGCAGAATCAGGAAATAATTGAGTAATAAATCCAAATACCGCAACTGCCGTCTGCGCATCTCCGCGGCCTAAAAGATCATAACCCAGCTGATTGAATTCATCCTCAAAGTCAAAGAATTTATACGCAGGATCATTAATCATCCGAACTGATTCGGTCTGGAGTTTCTCATTTTGACCTGACTGATATAACTCTGTCAAATAACTCATCGGATCAAGAATAAAGTTTTCGGATGTAAAGCCGAGGATAGTTTCTAGGGCTGGATCTTCGTTATTTGTATACTGCTTGAAACTAGATTCCACAGCAAGGTGAGGGGCAAGCCATTGATCATTTTCCCATTGGGGTTTGTCCTGCCACCATGCAAAAGAAAGAAAAACAGGAATATTACTATTGGGTAAATTGACTCTGCGATTGTCACCGTAGAAGTTGATATTTTCTCCGGTTGGTTCCCCAACAAAAATGGCTTCCGTATAATTGTCCAGTTCGTTTACCAGGTTTTGACAGGCGGAAAAAGTATGCCCACCAGTGATAACAAATAATTTTCCCGGTTTATTAATCCTCGATCTAAGGATGTTGGTGACAATGGGTTTGTTCTTATAATTATTCCCACCTCCATTTAATCTTACATCCAGGATTAATTTCTCCACCTCATTTTCCTCAACAAATTTGAAGACCCTGTCATAAAAGGCTGGTATATTTTCCTCAGGATCATCCTGAATTTGAGAATGCCGGATATAAACGGCATTGTCTTCGGTAAGATGTTCATAGAAGTAAATCTTGTCCAAGTGTTTGAGATAAAGTGGATCTCTACTGTTATCTCTTGCATCCAACCAGTTTCCTTCCTCCTTCACAAAGGTGTATTGACCTGGAAATTTCTTTTCCTTGATGGGTTCAAATGTTTGGTCGAAGATTTTTCCATCTTTCTCGAGCGTCAGAGTAAGTTGCTTTTTTAGCTCCTTAGTTATTCCTGCAGCATGAAGAATTTCAGGGTTACCCAGATAGCTCATTCCATAAGCTTTAAAAAATTGATAATTCTCTGTAGGAAAAATTGGTCTGACCGTTTCAATAACCTTGTCCACATCCGTTCCCTCAATTTTCAAAACTTTGGCTCCCAAGGCTCTTGGGAATTGAGTTGTTGTTCCCTGAATGAACACACCATCCGAAAATTGTTTTAGATTATAGGACATCTGATGAAAGTCAAATTGAGTTCTTTCTCTCCATCCGGATAGACCAATTGATGTATGCCCGTATTCAAATAGGGAAACAATTTTTGCTAAACCCACAATTATCTGATGATCCTCCAGATCGGGAATCTCCTTATGCAACATCTTTACTGCAGCATTAAGTTTCTCTGGACTTGTTTTCTTAAACAAAAATGAATAGTCATCATGTATCGTTTTTTGTAAAAATTCCAGGTCTTCTTGCCATTGAGAAGTGGTCAGCTTGGACTGGCCATTTGCAATTTGGATTGTGATACACAAGATTAGGGATAGAAGGAAGGTTTTCATCGTTCTTATTTTGGTTTAAAGACAAATAAGTATAGTGATAGTTGCCAGGTTTAAGATAAACTTACACTTCGAAATACTGAAGAATGGGAGCTGTTTTGAGTCCTCTCCATCCAGAACCAACACTCCCCACTTTTTTCCGTAAACCCTACCATAGCACTGCCCAAGGATTTACCTTTGGGGAGTCTTAAAAAGAACTGCATGTCTACCCTTGAAAAAAGGCACATCGATTTTGATAAAGGAAACCTCCCTGGGGAGTTATTGATCAACTTATATGATCGAATGCTTCTTCCGAGGATGATCGAAGAAAAAATGCTCATCCTTCTTCGCCAGGGAAGGATCAGCAAATGGTTTTCCGGGATTGGCCAGGAAGCTATTTCTGTAGGAGTAACCGCCGCTTTAGATCCTGACGAAATGATCTTCCCCATGCACCGAAACCTGGGTGTATTTACAGGAAGAGATATTCCACTGGAAAGACTGTTTTGCCAGTGGCAAGGAAAAGCGCTGGGATTCACCAATGGCAGAGATCGTTCTTTTCACTTTGGTACCTTGGACTATAACATCGTTGGGATGATCTCCCACCTCGGTCCTCAGCTTTCGCTGGCCGCGGGAGTGGCCCTTGCCCACAAACTTCGTGGCGAACAAAAAATTTCGCTAGCCTTTACCGGTGAAGGAGGAACCAGCGAGGGTGAATTCCATGAAGCTTTGAATACAGCAGCAGTCTGGCAACTTCCTGTGATATTTGTGATCGAAAACAACGGCTATGGGTTGTCAACACCAACCTCCGAACAATACAAGGCGAAACAACTCGCCGACCGTGGTGTTGGATATGGGATGAGATCACTGACTATCGATGGAAATAACATCCTCGAAGTATACCAAACGATCCGAAATCTTTCTAAAGAATTAAAAGAAAATCCTGAACCCGTTCTGCTTGAGTGCATGACATTCAGACGTCGAGGACATGAGGAGGCCTCAGGGACAAAATATGTTCCCAAAGACCTGATGGCCCATTGGGAGAAAAAAGATCCTCTGGATAATTATGCAAGCTTCTTAGTCGAACAAGAACTATTATCTGCAGAACAGATAGAGGAAAAAAAGAAGTCCAATAAAGAAAAGATAAACACTGCTTTAGATAAAGCTTTTTCAGAGCCAGAGCCATCGGTCGATCTGGACAAAGAAACCTCTGGGGTTTTTACCCCAGCAGAATTTACTCCGGTCAAAGCTTCAGAACAGAAGAAAGAACTACGCCTGGTAGATGCGATATCTGAGGGGCTGGAAGAGGCAATGCAGAAATGGCCAGAGTTGGTGCTAATGGGCCAGGATATAGCCGATTATGGCGGTGTTTTCAAGATCACGGAAGGCTTTGTAGAAAAGTTTGGGCATGATCGGGTACGAAATACCCCGCTATGTGAATCAGCCATTATTGGAATCGGCCTTGGCCTCAGCCTAAAGGGAATGAAGGCCATGGTGGAAATGCAATTTGCTGATTTTGTTTCCTGTGGCTTCAATCAGATAGTAAACAACCTAGCAAAGCTGCATTACCGGTGGGGCCATGCTCCGGATGTTGTCATCCGGATGCCTACAGGCGGCGGAGTGGCTGCAGGACCGTTCCACTCGCAATCCAATGAAGCCTGGTTTTTTCATGTTCCTGGCCTGAAGATCGTTTACCCAAGTACTCCGGAGGATGCAAAAGGATTACTTCTTGCCGCCTTCGAAGATCCAAACCCGGTTATGTTCTTTGAACATAAAGGTTTGTACCGTAGTCTTTCAGGGCAAGTTCCCGAAGGATTTTATCAGACTCCTATTGGAAAGGCCAGGAAGGTACGATCAGGAAATGACCTTACTGTTATTACCTATGGTCTTGGAGTGAAATGGGCTGAAGAAGTTTGCGAAGAATTAAAGATCGATGCCGAGATCCTGGATCTTAGAACATTGGCGCCTCTGGATTATCAGTCCATCGACGAAGCGGTATTGAAAACCGGAAAGGTTTTGATCCTCCATGAGGATACCTTGACAGGAGGTCTTGGAGGCGAAATTTCAGCGTACATTGCTGAGAAGCATTTCGACCATCTGGATGCTCCCATTTTTAGGGTGGCCAGTTTGGATACTCCTGTTCCTTTTGCCGCGGTGCTGGAACAGCAATTCCTGCCTGTGGATCGTTTAAAAGAAAAGTTACAATCCTTATTGGATTATTAAAATCAAGAAGATGTCAGTACAGTTTGATGATTTAGTTGCGGTTAGCGGAATGAGTGGTTTATTCAAAATGGTGGCAAACAGACCAAATGGTTTGATCATCGAGGAACTGGATACTGGCAAGAAAAAGCTAGCTCCATCCCGAAAGCACCAATTCACTCCTCTTGCCTCTATTGGGATATACACCGGCCCTAAGGATACTACCGAATTGGCAGAGGTTTTCCGAACTATGAGAGAACAGTTGGAGACGAATCCTCCGGTTGATCCTTCCAAGGCTTCCGGAACTGAATTGGCAGCCTACTTTATTAAGATCCTTCCTGACTATGACCCGGACAGAGTCTTTGCCGGAGACATAAAAAAAGTAATTAAGTGGTTTTCCTTTTTGAATGAAAGAGATCTCATTCCAGAAAAAGAGGAAGAGTCCAAAGAGGAGACAAACGAAGAGGAAGCTTCAGAAAAGGAAACTACTGAAGAGGCTACTGAAAAAGTAGATTAGTATAAAGCCACAAAGGGATCCTCTTTCAAGCCCATATCTCTGTAAGAATACCCGGCTTCCAAATCTGAAATATCAAGATCGATCAGTCCTTCATGCCAGGTAGCGATTTTTGCTCCTGTATCAAGTTCTTCCCACTTATCCCAGGTAAATTCTACCCCACCAACCGGAATGATCTTTACCCACATCTTGTACGAACTGGGCAGCTTGTTTTCATCAAGGATCCATACATAAGAGTCTCCGGGAGTGACCCCTCCGCTCGCATAGCTGACCATCAATCCCTCCCGTTCATCTTTTAGCGTTACCAATGATCGAGTCGTCCCCGGATCAAAGATCTTGGATGGAGCATTGAGCCAGAATGAATCATTGCACCAGTATTCCCAGGCTTTTTGAATTATTTCTTCCGATTTTTCAGCGGAAAGCAGAGCCCCATCTTTCCTGGCTATCCCCCCGATCTTATTGATATCCAGCAGTACCTCGTAATCCCCCCAACTGACCTTGGAGAAGTGTCTTTCTTTATCCCAGAGATACTCATGCATGCCTTTGAAAGTCCATTGAATATAGGCTGTAGAATCCCAGGCCGGTTTGTTAATGGCGGTAAGCATTTCCTGTGCTAGCTGGTCAGCTTCGGGGCTAGCCACTCCAGTTGGCTTTTTTTCACTTGCTATGAATATGGTGGCAAATATTACTGCCAGGAGGATCAATAGAATGATTCCTACCCACTTGAAGATTTTAACGATCTTTTTCATCAAAGGCTATTTGAGGCAAATATTGGGCATTATTGTTGAAATTCAATAGAGAATGCCATTATTCAGCGCTAGTTCTATCTTTGCAGCGCTTACATCCTAACTACATGTACAAGAACAAAAAAGTCATCGTCGTTTTGCCCGCCTATAATGCGGCCCTTACCCTCGAACAGACTTATGCCGAGATCCCCTTTGACCTGGTGGATGAGATCATCCTGTGTGATGATGCAAGTAAGGATAATACAAGTCAACTAGCCAAAACTATTGGAATTCAACATGTGATCGTGCATGAAGAGAATAAGGGTTACGGAGGAAATCAAAAAAGTCTGTACAATAAAGCTCTGGCACTTGGAGGAGACATCGTGATTATGTTGCACCCCGATTATCAATACACTCCGAAGTTGATCCCGGCAATGGTGAATATAATCGGGGATGATCTGTATCCTGTAGTTCTTGGTTCAAGAATTCTTGGTGTTGGAGCCCTCAATGGCGGAATGCCTCTGTACAAGTATATCGCCAACAGGTTTCTAACCCTTTTTCAAAACTTACTTATAGGATACAAACTCTCGGAGTACCATACCGGATATCGCGCATTCTCAAAAGAAGTCCTGGAGAGAATTAACTACAATATTAACAACGACGACTTTGTCTTCGACAATGAGATGCTAAGTCAAATAATCTTTGCGGGATTTCATATCGGAGAGGTGACTTGTCCGACCAAGTATTTCGAAGAAGCCAGCTCGATTAACTTTAGACGATCGTCAAAATACGGGCTGGGTGTATTGAGAGTATCAATTGTTCATTTCCTTCAGCGGATCGGACTCGCCAATTCAAAATTGTACAGGAAAAAGAATGCCTGATCAGATCTGATCAAATAGATTCCTAGTCAAGATTAGTTTCCAGATACCTGGAACGCTTTCCGGCCGAAATATATGGCGGCCAGAACCAGTGTGTAGATTAAAGTTGCTGTCATATTGCGATGTGAATATAGAAAAAACGCCCAATTTGGCCCCGGATTGAGCTAAAAAGCAAGTTATTTTGACGCACTATTTGCATTGCTCTCTTATTCAAGAAATCTAAGATGTCTAAGTCCCTGGAAGACAATAAACTAAAAGAGATGCTGGATAAGGCGGTAGACCGTTTTAACAGGCCCAGTTTCATTCCGGAGGACCCGATTAGCATTCCCCATCGATTTTCGATACTTCAGGACAGGGAGATTATAGGATTTTGGACTGCCATGCTTTCATGGGGCCAAAGAAAAACCATCCTTTCAAAAGCCACTCAGCTGATCGAATTAATGGGTGGAAGCCCATATGACTTTGTTCTCAATCATAAGGACAAGGATCTAATTCCATTTCTTGAATTCAAACACAGGACATTCCAGGCAACCGATACTCTTTACTTCCTTGATTTCTTTCGCAGATACTATAACCAGAATGAAAGTCTTGAACATGCATTCTCTAGATTTTTAGAACCCGAGGACGAAACAGTTGAACCAGCCTTAATCGGGTTTCAAAAAGTCTTTTTCGATCACCCCAACGCCCCGCAAAGGACGCGAAAGCATGTGGCCAGTCCGGCAAGAAAAAGTACCTGCAAGAGGCTAAATATGTTTTTGAGATGGATGGTTCGGAAGGATAAACAGAAAGTAGATTTTGGAGATTGGAAATCTATCAGGATGGATCAATTACAAATCCCCTTTGATGTTCATGTAGAAAGAGTCGCACGACACTATGGCCTGATCAAAAGAAAGCAAAGAGATTGGCGTACCGTTTTGGAATTGACAAGCAGACTAAAAGACTTTGATCCGAAAGATCCCGTCAAATATGATTACGCACTTTTTGGAATGGGAGTCTTAGGAAGAATAGATGGGCAAGATTGATCCAAAAAAAAGGGTTCCTATCAGCCCCCTTTTTCAGTTGACTATTTTCGGTTAAATCGTAACTCCTGGATGACCTCCTGACCCTTAAGGCCATTTAAGTAGATGTATACCCGGAAACTACCGGAAGAAGTTTTAAGATCCCCGATCACATATCTGGAATCCTTCCCAAGAGACGTTCCTTCATGAGTCTGGCTATAACCAGCCGGGGTATGAGAACTGAAAAAGTTTTTTACAATTGTAACCGCTTCATTTTTGGGATAGAAATCAAAATCATCCCCTATGCTGATTTCGACAGATTTATCAAAATAAGGCCGAAGCGCTTCTGCATCTCCACTGGATATAGCATCAGATATTTTGGTCAGATTGGTCTGAACCAAAAATATTCCCGATAGGCTGAATACAATTACAAGTAGGCTTTTCATAATACATCGGATTATTAGCAAATAGGTCTTTCAACCTGGTGGTCAACACCAAATTTAGTACCGATTATTAGACGATTCAAGTTTTCACTTTGTAACAGCGAAAAATTTATTGCCTTTAAATCTAGGCTATTCTGTGGCTAATTTGGCCCTTTTCAAGGCATAACTACCTCTATTTGAGGGCTATATACAAAACGAACCCCTTATTGTTAAATTATGTTAAGAGTCTTGAAGTTTTCCACAGAGACTGATTTTTCTTCCCTTTGGAAAAGATTTTCTGCAACTGCTGAACGTCCTGATTTGTTGTAATTTCCGGCCATGTTAGAAAAAAAAGTCATGCTGATCATATTGGATGGCTGGGGTCTTGGAAAGATCCCTGAAGTATCTGCCATCAATGGGGCAGATACCCCAATTATGGATCAGCTTTATAAAGATTATCCGAATGCAGAGTTGGCCACTTCAGGGGAGGCTGTGGGTCTTCCCGAAGGGCAGATGGGAAATTCTGAGGTGGGCCATTTGAATATTGGTGCCGGGAGAATTGTATACCAGGAACTAGCAAGAATTCACAAGGCCATAAAGGATGGAAGCCTGAAGGAGAACGAAGTTCTGCAGAGTACTTTTAATCGGGTAAAAGCCAAGGGGAACGCTCTTCACCTTATCGGGCTTGTATCAGACGGAGGAGTTCACTCACATATTGATCATTTGTTATCACTTGTAGATTACGCCAGGGAGGCTGGGCTGGAAAAAATTTTCGTGCATGCCTTTACAGATGGCAGGGATGTCGCTCCGGATAGCGGTATTGAATTCCTGAGGACTTTGAAAGAAAAGATGGATGCTGGTCCAGGTGAATTGGTCAGTGTGACTGGCAGGTACTATGCTATGGACCGTGATCAAAGATGGGAAAGAACCCGACTTGCATATGATTGCCTTGTTCATGGGAAGGGCGATGAGACCCTGGATGTATTGACAACTGTGAAAGAAAGATATGATCGCAACGAGACAGATGAGTTTATTAAGCCCATGCATTTGGTCCGACCTGATGGAACTAAGCCTGGATTGATCGAGGAAGGCGATACTGTATTGTGTTTTAATTTTCGCACCGACAGACCCCGACAAATTACCCGGGCATTAAGTCAGGAAGATTTTCCGGACCATGGTATGAATAAGATACCTCTTGATTTCGTTACCATGACCTCTTACGATGCGACCTTTGAAGGGATCGACGTTCTTTTCAAAAAATCAAATCTCGAAAACACCCTGGGCGATATACTTTCCAATTCGGAGAAAACCCAAGTTCGAATAGCGGAAACGGAAAAATACCGTCATGTTACCTTCTTCTTCAATGGAGGTAGAGAAGAGCCGTTTTCAGGAGAAAAGCGAATTATGATTCCTTCTCCAAAAGTGGCAACCTATGATCTGCAACCAGAAATGTCAGCCGATGAGGTTACCAATGCCATAATTGAAGAGATCAAAGATCAGCACCCGGATTTCATCTGTCTGAATTTCGCCAACCCAGATATGGTTGGTCATACGGGTATCATGGAAGCTGCCATCAAAGCGGTGTCGACGGTAGATGGCTGCCTTGGATCCATTCTGGAGGTTGGTAAGCCTGCAGGTTATGAGTTCATTATTATTGCTGACCATGGCAATGCAGATATCATGATTAATCCTGATGGTAGTCCACACACGGCGCACACTACCAACCCGGTTCCTATTATTTATGTTGGGGATCGATACTCGAAAATAAAGAGTGGAAAATTAGCTGATATAGCGCCAACAATCCTCCATTTATTAGGGGTAGAAATTCCTTCAGAAATGGATGGCGAAATTTTAGTGGCATGATGCGAAATTCTCTAATAGCATTTTTGATCTTCTCGATTCTTGGATGTTCTGGTCAATCTGCACAAGGTCCTCCGGAAAAAGCATTTTTTGACCTGGCAAGGTACTTTGAAGATCAGATAGCAAAAGGTGAAGGGCGTCCTTTAGGTGTTTCGAAAACGACATTGGTAGATGAGGATATTCAGGAAGTGGTAGTGGAAGAGGTCGATCTGAAAAAGGAACTGAAACTATTTGCTGAATCAGATATTAATAAGATCGCCTGGATTGAAAAGTATCGGTCCGATACCCTAACTATTTCTGAGAATCATCAAAGGGTTATCTATGAATGTCTGGATACAGAGCTTCGTACTCAAAGGGTAGAAATCGATTTTCTGGGAGATTATGTCGGTGCCATCAATATTCATAACCGATTAAAAAGTATGATCATGGACACTGATCAATATTTAAGTTACAAACCGGAGATCGGATATTCTGTTGAGATCCGTCAGCAGGGAAAACTACAGAAGGGACATCATTATAAGACTGAGGCTGTCTTTGGAAATTAGATTAGTTCCACAATCGATGCTGTGGCATTTACAATGCAAACGTCCTAAAATGGAGAAAGCCCTGCTGCGTTAGCAGGAACTCCGTTAAGAAAAGGTCCTTAATGGACCTTTTTAGGAGAGACCCTACCTAACGGCAGGCAAGCCGAGACCTCCGGGCGAGGCGTTGAGTTTTTCTTGAAAAAGATATTTTCATCCTAATAGACAATAGGCGGCGACACAGCCCGCCCGCTTTCGCGCCTGCCTGCAAAGGCACGCAGGCAGGGTTCCTTCCCTTGTCGAACTGTCGTTCGCCACTGCGACAAAGTCGCAGATAACTCAGTCATCACTAGGACATAGCAGCCTGACTGCCTTTGGTAGTTACCATCGGCGCTGTGGGGCTTAGTATTTACTAGAGTCCTAAAATGGAGAAAGCCCTGCTGCGTTTGCAACAAGGCTTTCATAAAAAAAGGCGGCGACCTACTCTCCCACTTGGTATAGCAGTACCATCGGCGCTGTGGGGCTTAACTTCTCTGTTCGGAATGGTAAGAGGTGGAACACCCACGCTATAGCCACCTAATTCTTATAGTCGATTTAACGACCTATGTCTTTAAGCTAAAACGTATTCCCTTACCACTTTTGGTAAGATCCCGACCTGTCGGGACACGCTATAGCCACCTAATTCTTCTGGTCGATCTAACGACCAATATCTTAAGATCTAGGATCAATTTTTTAATATTGACAAACTGGAAGTAGAAACGAGATATTGATTTGCTCCGCGTTATACAAGTAAAATTATAGTTAAAAAAAAGAAAGCTATCGGGTAATTAGTACTACTCGGCTCCATACATCACTGCACTTCCACCTGTAGCCTATCTACGTGGTCATCTTCCACGACCCTTTTCCCGAAGGATGGAATACTCATCTTAGAGAAGGCTTCGCGCTTAGATGCTTTCAGCGCTTATCCTTTCCGAACATAGCTACCCTGCGATGCAGCTGGCGCCACAACAGGTACACTAGAGGTTCGTCCAACACGGTCCTCTCGTACTAGTGTCAGACCTCTTCTATGTTCTAACGCCCACAACAGATAGTGACCGAACTGTCTTGCGACGTTCTGAACCCAGCTCGCGTGCCACTTTAATGGGCGAACAGCCCAACCCTTGGGACCTTCTCCAGCCCCAGGATGTGACGAGCCGACATCGAGGTGC
>JABDJM010000571.1 GCA_013002475.1 Saprospiraceae bacterium
GGATTAAACCAGGGAATGGTGCAAGTTGTAGGAACTGATCATTGTCCTTTTGTTTGGAAGCAAAAACAAATGGGTAAAAATGATTTTTCCAAAATACCCAACGGTCACCCTGCTATAGAACATCGAATGGAAATACTTTTTTCCGAAGGCGTGAAAAAAGGAAGGATATCCCTCAACAAATTTGTAGAAGTTAGTTCTACTAATGCAGCAAAAATATTCGGGATGTATCCCAGAAAGGGAACCATCGCCATCGGCGCTGACGCAGACCTGGTAATCTTTAATCCAAGAAAACGCCATACCCTTTCAAAGAAGACCCACCACATGAATGCTGATTATTCTTCTTATGAAGGATTTAAAGTGACTGGAAAAACTGAAACTGTCCTACTACGAGGTCAGGTAGCCATAGAAAAGAACAGGTGTAAAATTAAGCCTGGCTATGGCCAGTTTGTTAAGCGAGGCAAGACGAGTCTAACCATTTAGTAAAAATCAATATTTTTAAACAAAGCAAAATAACATGCCAAGAATAGTAAAATCCGGCCTGATCCAAATGAGCCTTCCAATGACAGAGGGCGAAGGGACTATCGATGAGATTATACAGGCCATGTTGGACAAGCACATCCCCTATATTGAGGAGGCAGGGAAACAAGGAGTTCAAATTCTTTGCCTGCAAGAAATTTTCAATACACCATATTTTTGTCCCGGTCAGGATCGCGAATGGTATAAGTCTGCCGAAACAGTTCCGGGACCCACCACAGAGATCATGCAGGAGTATGCTAAAAAGTACAGCATGGTTATCGTCGTTCCTATCTACGAAAAAGAACAGGCGGGAGTTTTTTATAACACTGCAGCGGTTATTGACGCTGATGGAACTTATCTAGGGAAGTATCGGAAAAATCATATTCCGCATACCACAGGCTTTTGGGAAAAGTTCTTCTTTAAACCAGGAAACCTGGGCTATCCCGTTTTCCAAACGAAGTATGCAAAGGTTGGAGTCTACATTTGTTATGACCGTCACTTTCCCGATGGTGCAAGAGTCCTAGGCCTTAACGGTGCTGAAATTGTGTACAATCCTTCAGCAACTGTAGCCGGACTTTCGCAATATCTCTGGAAGCTTGAGCAGCCAGCGCATGCGGCAGCGAATGGTTATTTCATGGGTTGCATAAATCGAGTTGGTGAAGAAAAACCTTGGGACCTTGGTCGCTTTTATGGCACCTCCTACTTCGTGGATCCCAGGGGGCAAATTTTTGCTCAAGCTTCAGAATATGATGATGAATTGCTTGTAGCAGAATTTGATCTTGATATGATTGACGAAGTTCGATCCACCTGGCAGTTTTTCCGGGACCGAAGACCAGAAACGTATGATAAACTCGTAGAACTCTAAAATTTTGATGCCTTGGTTGAATATGTAAAACCCACAAACGATAAGGAGTTTCAGGAAAATTTCGCTGTGAAAAAACCCCTGATGAATCCTACAGAGGCCTACTTTGAATCCTCCAGGTGCCTTTTTTGTTACGATGCACCCTGCATACAGGCTTGTCCAACAGGAATTGATATTCCTCTGTTCATAAAACAGATTAATACTAAAAACACCACCGGTGCAGCGAAAACTATTTTCGATTCCAATTGGATTGGAAATGCTTGTGGAAAAATCTGTCCTACAGGGGTCCTTTGCGAAGGTGCCTGCGTCTATAATCATCAGGATGTACCCCCGATCCAGATCGGAAGGCTGCAGAATTTTGCTACCTCCCATGCGATTGAAAATGGTATTAAGCTCTATGCTCCAGGAAAAGCAAATGGAAAAAAGATTGCCATGATCGGTAGTGGTCCTGCAAGTATTTCCTGTGCTTGCGAGCTTCGGGTCATGGGCTATGATGTGGATATCTATGAGGCAAAAGAAAGGCCTACCGGCCTAACCTTGCATGGTATTGCTGCTTATAAGATTTCAAACGAAGAGGTAATAGATGAACTCGAATACCTTCAGGAGCAACTGGGTCTAAATTTTATTTGCAACAAGCCGATTGAAACCAAGGAACAGATATCTGAACTGGAAAATGATTATGACGCCATCTTTCTTGGGGTTGGAATTGGACCAACGGCTAGTTTGAACTTGCCTGGGGAGGATTTTGAAAATGTAGTAGGGGCAGTTGAATTTATTGAAGAACTCAGATTAAATCATCATCAAACCAAAGTTCCGCAAAAAGTTATTGTCATAGGTGGTGGAAATACAGCCATGGATGCAGCATCACAGTCTGCACGTCTTGGGGCTAAGCAGGTGATTCTTGCCTATCGAAGGGACAAGGATGCGATGGGAGCTTATGGGTTCGAATACAAATTAGCGATTAGTGCAGGAGTAGATAGTTTATTCAATGCTCAACCTATAGGTATTGTTGGAAATGGAAAAGCTTCCGCGGTAAAATTTGTGAAAACAGAAAACCTCAATGGAAAACTTTCTAACATAGAAGGATCTGAGTTTGAAGTGGAAGCTGATTTAATCATTAAGGCAACCGGGCAATCAAAGCAAGGGGCTTTCTTAAGCTTGATTGACGGCTTAGAACTTGATTCCAGAAAAAGGATTGTCGTTAAGCCGGATTCCTTTCAATGTACTAATCCCAAATATTTTGCTGGTGGGGATGCCGTAAATGGTGGAGCCGAAGTAGTAAATGCTGCCTATGATGGCAAGCAGGCTGCTCTTGGTATTCATCAATGGCTGAATAGCTAACTTTTAACTTAAACTAATTGCAATGCCTGATATCTCGATAAATTTTGCAGGAATTAAATCTCCAAACCCATTCTGGCTAGCTTCAGCTCCTCCTACCAATTCAGGGTATCAGGTGATGAAAGCTTTTGATGCCGGCTGGGGTGGGGCGGTATGGAAAACCTTGGGAGTGCCTGTGGTGAATGTTTCATCCAGGTACGGAGCAATAAACTATCGCGACACTAGAATTGCCGGGCTAAATAATATTGAATTGATCACAGATCGTCCTCTTGCCGATAATCTAAAAGAGATCGAAGAGGTTAAAAAGTATTTTCCGGATCATGCTGTCATTGCTTCCCTAATGGTCGAAACCAAGGCTGAATGGCATCAAATAATTAAGGATGTAGAAAATGCAGGGGCAGACGGGATCGAGTTGAACTTTGGCTGTCCACATGGTATGTGTGAACGCGGCATGGGTTCTGCCGTAGGGCAGGAGCCTGAAGTGTTAAAGACTATTGTGGAGTGGGTTATGGAAGTTGCAAAGATTCCTGTCATCACAAAATTGTCACCCAATATTTCTCATATAGTTGATCCAGGCTTGGCTGCGGCCAAGGGCGGAACAAATGCAATCTCCCTTATAAATACTATCAAGAGTATTGTCGGTATCGATCTTGATTCTTTTGCTCCCTATCCAATCGTAGATGGCAAGGGCACTAATGGCGGCTATTGCGGACCCGCAGTAAAACCGATTGCTCTAGAGATGGTCAAGGAGTTGACTAAGCATCCGGAAATTAAAGATATCCCCATCTCGGGCATTGGAGGAATTGAATCTTGGCGCGATGTTGTAGAGTTTATTTTATTAGGCGCAGGATCTGTTCAGGTCTGTACAGCTGTAATGCATTATGGTTTTGGCATTGTTCGAGAAATGGAAGCTGGCCTTTTGCAATTTATGCAGGAAAAAGGCTTTGAAACTATTTATGACTTTAAGGGCAAGGCCTTGCCAAATGTTACAGAGTGGAAGCATCTGAATTTGAAGCATAAGGTGGTTGCCAAAATTGATGAATCAAAATGCGTTGGCTGCGAACTGTGCTATATCGCCTGTGATGATGGAGCCCACCAAGCCATTGCCCTTTCAACAGAAAATGGATCGCGTGTCCCTAAAATAATCGATGAAAATTGCGTTGGTTGTAATTTATGTTCCTTAGTGTGCCCGGTTGAAGACTGCATAACCATGGAGAAAAGAGATGATGGAACTCAACACGTTACCTGGGATGAAAGAACTGCTGCAGGAGATATTCCAACAACTTTTGATGATGATAGGGCAGGAGGAAAACATCATTTTGTCCCAACCGTGCAGGATGCACTCAAGCATCGTTCATGATGGATCCCTTTATGGCTGAAGCGATCCGCCAGGCAAAGAAGAGCCTGAGTGAGGGAGGCATTCCCATAGGCTCTGTCCTTGTCAGAAATAATGAGATTATCGCAGTAGGACACAATAAAAGAGTCCAGGAACAAAATCCTATCCTTCATGCTGAAATGGACTGCCTTAACAATGCTGGCAGAATTGGGAGTTATAAGGACTGTGTTATCTACTCAACACTGATGCCCTGCTACATGTGCGGAGGCACACTTGTGCAATTTCAAATTCCCAAAGTTGTCGTTGGCGAAAATAAAACCTTTCAGGGTTCAGAAGAATTCATGAATCAGCACGGAATAGAGGTTACCAATCTACAATTGGCGGAATGCAGCCAGATGATGGAAGATTTCATTGCTAAAAACCCAGATCTGTGGTTTGAGGACATTGGTGAAAAGTGAATTTCCACATTTTCACATTGAGGTTTCACTTATATATGCCTTTTCTAGGATGTAAAATCTACCTCTTTAAATTATTACACATTACTTTTTTTGTTCAGGTAAGGTTGTCTCAATAGGGTACTCTCTCCCTTCTTTCCTTTACGTATAAATACCTATTTTCAAAATAAGGCATTACAACGAAGCCCGATTGTTGGAGCTATCCGGCATCTAATACCAAAAACAGATAATTTATAAAAGATTTAAAGCCTCCTTAAAAACAAAATCCTATGAACAAGCGAATTTTACTTAGCCCTTGGGCTGGGTGGGGAGTGTCTATATTCTTGACATTAATCCCATTCATTTCCGTCCAAAGCCAGGCATACTATATTGATGTTGATGCATCAACTCCAGGATTGCAATCCTCATTGATCGTAGCAGCAGGAGATCCCGTTTTTCATATTGGTGTGTACATGATCAGCCCGGGCCCTGGCGGTGCTCCTGACTTT
>JABDJM010000040.1 GCA_013002475.1 Saprospiraceae bacterium
CTTTGAGAAGGGGGTGGATCCAAACGGCACCTTGTATGCACTTCACAGAGCAACACAATTGATTCAGGAAATAGCGGGTGGGACCATTGCGTCTAAAACCACCGACCATTATCCCCAAAAGATTACCGCAGATCCAATCAGGGTCAGATATCAAAGAGTGAATGATCTGATCGGTTGCGATATTCCGCCAGCAAAGATCAAAGAGATTTTTGAGGCCCTAAATATTCAGGTCCTTTCGGAAACTGAAGAGGGTCTCGATGTCCGGGTACCTACTGACAAGCCGGATGTCCTGCGCGAAGTCGATGTGATAGAAGAGATCTTGAGAATATATGGCCTCAATGAGGTACCCATGAGTAGTCAGATCCGTTCTTCTGTCACCATAAGCGCCAAACCCGACCCTAATGAAGTCCGTCAGTTGGTCAGCCATTACCTGGCGGCTAATGGGTTTTATGAGATGATGGGCTTGTCCTTGACTCAGTCCAGATATTGCGAAGAGGTGCTCCCTGTTCCTGAGGAGCAAAGAGTCTATGTGGCAAACACATCCAATTCTCACCTCGACATCATGCGGCCAAATATGATCTTCAACGGGCTGGAGGCGATACAGCATAACAAAAACAGACAGCAAAAAGATATTCGACTATTTGAGTTTGGTAATAGTTACCTCAAAAAAGAAGATGATACGTTCTCGGAACAAAGCCACCTAACTATTTGGATGGCCGGCAACCAACAATCAGAATCCTGGCATCAAAAGGACGAAAAGGAAGAGGACTTCTTTTCGCTTAAGGCTTTTGTAAAAGGAGTTTTGGAGAGAATGGGCATTTCTGGTTTTCAGGAATCAAATTTGGAAGAAGAGACTGGCTTTCAGATGGGCCGCTCCATCCACCGGGGACCTAAAGTTCTCGCCCGATATGGAAGTATCGCTCCTGGAGTTTGCAATAAGATGGATGTAAAAGGTCCGGTATACTTTGCTGATTTTGATTGGAAAGCTCTTTTCAAAGCTTTGAAAAAGCAGAGAGTTGATTTCCAGTCTCTTACAAAATTTCCCTCGGTGCGCAGAGATTTAGCTCTGGTTATCGAAAATTCAGTAAAATTTCAGGATATTGAGGCTATCGCCAGGAAAATTGGCAAAAAACTGCTGCGTGATGTCAATCTGTTTGATGTCTATGAAAATGAAGAGCAGCTGGGTGCCGGGAAAAAGTCTTATGCCATTTCCCTTATTTTCCAGGATGAAACCAAAACCCTGAAGGACAAAGATGTGGATCAGCTAATAAAAAAGCTGATTCAGGACTATGAATCAAAACTCGGGGCAGTGATTCGCCGTTAGATAATTAGAGCCTGCCGCAAGACACGCACCATGGAAGGTATATCCGATAAAATCATTAATATTGAGGACAAGCTCAAGAGGCTTAGCCAGGAAGTTCACCGGCTGAGATCTGAGAATGCAAGCTTGCGAAAGCAGCAGGCAAAATATGCCGGGACTTTGTTTGGAGTCCAGGATCAAAATGAAAAAGTTGCCGCACAGAAGAAGATGGGCTGGAAACGAGGAGCGGACGTTAAAAGAGTAAAAAAGGAGATCGATCAATACATGCGTGAAATAGACAAGTGTATTGAATGGTTACAACAAACCTAGGAATGGAAACGCAAGAATTAGTTAGTACATCAGTGAGCATAGCGGGGCGTAGCTATTCCATTAAGGTAAACCCCTCTGATGAGCGGGTTATTAAGCAAATTGTAAAGGAAGTCAATGAAAAGCTAAACAGCTTTTCTACCTCCTATACTAAAAAGGATAAAGTGGACTGTATGGCTATGGTACTTTTATCCTATGCTGTGGATCTGCATAAGAATAAGGACAATGAGGGCGCTGCAATGGAACCCGAAGTCCTTGACCAGATCCATAAAATTGACTCCCTTTTAGACGAATTGCTCAAGCCTGCAGTCGTTTAATCTTTTTCTCTTTCATTTTGATGTTTGGATTCAACCGCCCGGTTGAGGCTTTTTGTTTTGGAAAATATTTCAAGCAACATATAAACTATCAAAATGGATTTTTTAACCCTTAATACATTGATCGCAGCTCTCGTAGGGCTCATCGTTGGTTTTCTGGGAGTTCGACTCATTCAATCCGGCACCTCTAAGCGGAAAAGAGAAGAACTCAACCGGAAATCTGATCTCATGTTGGAAGAGGCACGCATCTCTGCAAAAAGACTTATGGAAGATGCTGAGATAAAAGCCGATAAAATAGTTGGCAAAGCTGAGTCGAAAAACGAAAGTATCAAGCAAAAGAAGATCCGCGAAGCCAAGGAGCGGTTTTCTAAATACAAGTCAGAGTTCGAAACTTTCAAGTCCAACCACAAGGTGGACATGAAAGATCGGGAAATGCAGGTGGTAAAACTTGAGGATGCCTTAAAGCAAAAGGAGCAAAAGTTTTCCGCAAGGATCCAATCAATTGATGAAAAGGAGGCGGAAGTAAAAGACATCCGGGAAAACCTATCACGACAACTTAAAGCGGCCACGAAAAAAAGAGAAGAAATGGAGCGGGCCAATGAAGAACACATCAAGGCCCTGGAGACTGTCGCTAAACTCTCCGAAGGGGAAGCAAAAGAACAACTCCTGGAAGCTGTCAAAGCGAAGGCTGATACTGAAAGTATGGCGATCATTAAGGATTCTGTTCAACAAGCCAGGCAAACAGCCAATAAAGAAGCTAAGAAAATTGTCATTCAGACCATTCAGCGAATGTGTGCTGAGTATACCATAGAAAACACAGTTTCAGTTTTCAATCTGGATTCCGATGACCTGAAAGGCCAGATCATTGGAAGGGAAGGCCGGAATATCCGGGCGCTGGAAGCAGCAACCGGGGCAGAGATCGTAGTAGATGACACCCCGGAGGCGATCATTATATCAAGTTTTGATCCTATTCGCCGGGAGGTTTGCCGCCTGAGCCTGAAAAGATTGGTGGCCGATGGACGGATTCATCCGGCCAGGATCGAAGAGGTTGTCGCCAAGACTCGAAAACAACTGGAAGAGCAGATCATCGAGATAGGAGAACGTACAGTGATAGAACTGGATATCCATGGCCTGGATCCTTATATGGTGAAAATGGTGGGACGGATGAGATTCCGTTCTTCCTATGGTCAGAATTTGCTCAAACACTCTATCGAGACAGCCAACTTGTGTGCTGTAATGGCTGCTGAGATCGGCCTGAGCAAGAAGCAGGCAAAAATGGCTAAAAGGGCAGGATTGCTTCACGATATCGGTAAGGTAGCTGAAGAGGATTCTGAACTATCCCATGCGATCCTGGGGATGAAGATCTGCGAAAAGCATAATGAGCATGCTGCTGTTTGCAATGCAGTAGGGGCTCACCACGATGAGATCGAGATGAACAATATCATTTCTCCGATCGTCCAGGCTTGTGATGCTATCTCAGGCGCCCGACCAGGTGCCAGACGTGAGATTCTCGAAAGCTATCTAAAGCGGATCAACGAGCTTGAAGAGATCGCTTTATCACACGATGGGGTGAATAAGGCCTTTGCTATGCAGGCAGGCCGGGAGCTTCGAGTGATTGTTGAAAGCGAAAAAGTTAGTGACGACTACGCAGATGAATTGAGCTTCAGGATATCGCAAAAAATTCAGGATGAAATGCAATATCCCGGGCAAATAAAAGTCACGGTAATCCGCGAAAAGCGAGCCGTTTCTTTCGCTCGATAGGAGCTTTCCAGTATTGTATTTTTTAAGGCTTGGGTCCAAAAGGAAATTGTTCTTTTTGGACCCTTGTTTTTGGGGTCGCTTTATCCTCTAACTCGCTCTATTTCAGCTCAAAATTGACATAGCAGGACCTTTGAATTAAAAGGGTTTTCAACTATCTTTGCACTCGATTTGAGAAGGGGTGGCAAAGCCCCATTGCAAACCAGCAGAACATGGGTAGACTTTTCATCCTCTTTTATACATTTTTTGCCTTATCCGTTACCGCTTTTGCTTTTGAGTCTGACGACAAAAAGGACGATCACAGCGAAGACGGGACACATCACGCTGAATATGATCCAGGTGCAACAGCCTTTCACCATATCGCGGATGCAAATGTATATAGCATAGGGCCATTTCAAATCCCTCTTCCTTGTTTCCTATATGCTCCCGGTCATGGATGGTCTGTTTTTTCATCCTCAAAGTTTGATAT
>JABDJM010000050.1 GCA_013002475.1 Saprospiraceae bacterium
CATAAGAGTTGGTTTGTGTTAAGATAAAAGTACTCGATAGGGAAAATACAAAAATATCCTACCTCAAAAGAAGGGTAAGTCCAAAGAATATTCCAAAAGTCCTGCTAAAACCCTAATTTTTGAAAACACCAGATTCCCGGGCCCAAATAATTGCAGCGATAAAGGCAAGGAAAAGAAGTACTGCGAAGGCGATTTTGATCCAACTTAAAGGCTTTTGTCCATATACCCTTCCTGTCTGTCCATTCACTAAGAAACGGTAAACCTTATTCTGGTATATATAGGAGCAGATCCAAACTGGTAGAATTATGTGCTTGTAAGTTTGATCTGATTTTTCGCTATTGACATAAAGATTTCTCTGAGTATCCCCACCCAACTGTGCGGAACACATATGCCTGATCTTGTAGTCCATGATCTGATCCGCTTTGAGGTAACCCTGATCCACTTCCGTTTGGTATACCTCTGCCTCCCATCCGATCATTAGCCTCGGATCAAAATTGACGACCTCTTCGAGGCGAAAGGGCAAAATCTTTTCGACCATCGGCTGGGGAATACTGCTACTGGCCACGACCAAAATGTCATCAAAGAAATGGCTTAGGTGTCCGGACTTATGCTGCCATCTGATCTTTTGCACCTGTTGTTGCTGCATCCTTCCATTTATACGGACCATTCGAGTCTCGTGGTAGTAATACCCCGCCTGCCCGCTCCAATCCGATTCAGAATGAGCATCATAAGTCCAAAAGGGAACATAGACACCGTGCAAATTTTCAACTGCAGCCCGCCTGCCCAACTTGGTTGGGTGAAACAGTCCCTTTTGGATCCATTTTTCAAAGAGCTCCTGGGCCTGATCAAGACTTACATAAAATGGAATGATCCCTACTGGCTGGATAAATTTATGATCATAGGCTTCAGCGTTCACTTTGTCAGACCCGCAAAAGCCGCAACGCATTTTCACGCGCTCCGGCTCCACCATGATATTACTACCGCAATTCTGACAATGGTAAACAGCTTTGTCAAATTGTTCAGGAACAAAATTTAAAGCCTCCTCTCCTACTCCATCCAGCGTTTTTTCAACTACCTGATCGGATTCAGGATTGATATCTTCATGATATCCACAATGGTCACAGGAGATCTGTTTCTGCGAAGCAGAATACTTTAACTGGCTACCACAACTTGGACATGGTAAGGCTACAACATCCTTGAGGTACTTCCCTTCTGCCTGAATTTCCATGGATTAGCTTAGAGTCTTTCCAGCAATTCCTTCTTCTTGGCTTCAAACTCATCCTCTGAGAGGATTCCTGATTCTTTCAATCCGCCAAGCTTTTGAAGGGTATCAAGGATCTCTTCCCGGGTCACTGCTTTCCCTGCATCCTTATTACCGCCCTGCGGACTCTGCTGACCTTGTTGGTTGGTCATCATAGTGGCCATTCCAAATCCCATTCCCATGCCAATGCCTTCGCTGGCTCCGCCGCCAGGATTTTCAGCGGCCTTTTCAACGGCGTTGGCCGTTTGGAATTGCTGGAATTTGTTCATGTCCTCCACCATGTTGATGTTGGTCATTTTATCATAGAACTCCTCCACTTCTTTTGGAAGAGATATAGATGTGATCACAAATTTTTCGAGTTTCAGACCGTAAGGATCCAAGTCCTTCTGGAGAAGGGGTCCCACAGTATCTCCCAGTTCAGAATATTTAGAGACCATATCCAAAACCGAAACGCCAGTTTCGGCAAGAGCTTCTGCAAACTTCGGAGAAATGATTCCTCTAAGTGCATCTTCAACCTGATCTATCCGAACTACCGGATTTGTACCTGCAAATTGAGTAAAGAACAATTTTGGATCCTCCATTTTTAGGAAGTAAGTCCCAAATGCTTTTACACGTACCTGTTTGAATTCAGGGTCTCGTAATATCACTGGATTTTGGGTGCCCCATTTTAGGTCGGTGAATGTTCTTGTTGAAAAGAAGTAGACATCACATTTAAATGGAGAGTCAAATCCCGTATCCCAATTTCTAAAGGAAGTCAGAACGGGAATGTTGTTGGTGATCAACTCATATCGTCCGGGAGAAAAATAATCTGCAAACTGACCTTCGTCAAGAAATAGAGCCTCCTGCGCTTCCCGCACAGTAAGATTTGCTCCATACTTGATATTGGCATCCTTATCAGGAAACTTTTGCATGATGATCTTTGGGTCGTTCTCGACCCAGTCGATGACTTCGATCAATTCACCACGGATAAAGTCAAATAATCCCATTCTAAGAGGTTTTGTATGTGTTTAAAGTGAAGATTTTTTCACCTCTTGCAAGATAAACAAGCGCAGGGAAGGATGCCTGTCCTTTCGAGGAAAAAGGGCAAATGTTAGACTAAAACTGTCTTCCAGGATTACACCACCTTGTCAGCACAGTGTGAGCTGGCAAAAGCGTCCGGTTTTGCTTTGAAAACAAAACCCATTCCGAGGATATATCCCATGGCTTCTTTAAGGGCAACATTGGACTTGAAGTGAGGGTCTGTGTTGATATCCGCATGTACTTCCAGTTCAACATCATAACGGTCAAGGAGGTCGCAAAGGTCATAGGCAACTTCAATGCTTTTCGCAACTTCAAGGAT
>JABDJM010000055.1 GCA_013002475.1 Saprospiraceae bacterium
TTGTTTCATTCAAGGACCTTTCCCTGTAAATTGCAGAGAAAGGTTTTTTCATGTATAGAAGCCTGAAGGTCTGGATATTCTTTTTGTTGCTTTTCGGAATTGCATTCGGAAGCACGGGTCAAAGTATTTTGCAAAAGTCCGTCAGTCTGGATCTTATTGATCAACCCATCAGCACAATAATTCAATCCTTTTCTCAACAAAATGAGATTGACATAACCTTTAGCAACCAAATTTTTGGTTCTGATTTTAATCGCTCCATCCAGGTAGAAAATATTCCCCTGGGAGAAGCTCTGCTCGAAATTTTAAAAGGGACAAACACAAATTTCAAGGTTCTTGGAGATAATATTGTCTTGATCAAATCCATCCCGGAACAAATAATTATCAAGGGTTACATAAAGGACATTTCCTCAGGAGAAAGTTTGATCGGCGCCAATATTTTTGAGCCTCATCTTTCGATTGGAACAAACACAAATTTTTACGGTTTTTTTAGTCTGCAAGTACCCGTTGGGTTTCGCCATTTGAGGTTCAATTATTTTGGAGAAGGAACCCACCATCCCGTTCAGGAATTCTTGCAGGATACCACTCTGCTTATCGAATTAGAAACTGCAAAAACTCTTTCCGAAATTATTGTGGAACCAACAGAGGTATTCCCGGATTTTAGATTGGAAGAAATTGGAAAAGAAAGAATTACAAATGAACGTGTAGCAGGTCTTCCTTCTCTTGGTGGTGAGTCTGATCTTTTTCGTACAGCCTTTTTACTTCCTGGTGTTCAGTCCGGTGGAGACGGCCTTGGAGGCATGTATGTCCGAGGTGGGAATACAGATCAAAACCTTATCCTGCTGGATGGAGTTCCCGTTTATAATGCTGCTCACCTGGTGGGTATTTTTTCCATTTTCAATCCTGAGGCAATACGATCATCTGAATTAATGAAAGGAGGAATTTCAGCCAAATATGGCGGAAGGCTTTCATCCATATTTGATGTCAGAACACGTGAGGGAAATGAGCGGAAGTTTTCGGTCAATGGAGGAGTGGGTCTTATTTCGGCAAAGCTATCTATAGAGGGTCCGATCCAAAGGGATAGCAGCGCCTACTTTTTAAGCTTTAGAAGATCACTCCTGGATGTATATATGCGTCCTATTACGCAGTTCCTGAATGAGAGAAATAATGTGGACGGTCAGACTTTGTATAACTACCAGGACTTGAATGCAAAGCTGAATTTCAACTTATCCTTAAGAGACAGGATCTTTTTTAGTCTGTACTTCGGTGGAGATGAGTTTGATGATGATCAAAGCCGGATCGGTGTATTCTCTGAGGGAACCTTTATTGAAAAAGCCAGAAACGATCTCTCATGGGGAAACCTTATAAGTTCCTTCAGGTGGAACCATATATATGGTGAAAAACTATTCTCAAATACCACTCTGGCATTTAGCCAATATAATTTGGACTCAAAAGCTTTTTTAGGCTATGATGAAATTGGATCTGATACGATTAACATCAGTGAATTTGATTACAACCAATTTCGAACGAACATAAAGGATTTTTCTATTCGTCAGGACTTTGATCTTTACTCAAGGCCAGGCTTGATTTTCCATTTTGGCGCCCATTTTACCAGGCATCAATTTGATCCTGCAATTCTTTTGGTCGATGAGGGAAATTTAGATGGACTTACCTTTGATAATATTCTTGCTCAGGATCCTCTCGAGGATATCAGTCAACCTGTGAATGCAAGCAATCTTGTAGGTTATGGCGAAGCAGATATGCAACTGGGAGCAAACCTCAAGGGCCAGTTTGGTTTAAGGAGCTCCGTATTTACATCCGGGGATAAAGGGTATGTGAGCCTAGAGCCCAGAGTAGCTCTTACCTATTCTTTTAGTGAATTCCAGGCCTTAAAGTTCGGTTTGGACGTCCATCAACAACCCCTTCATCTTCTCCAAAGAACAAGTATTGGTTTACCATCTGATCTGTGGGTTCCAAGCACGGGTAGGATCACCCCTTCAAAATCTTACCAGGCTTCTTTAGGCTGGACCCTCCATAAAAAGGATGGACCTCTTTTGGGCGTAGAAACCTATTTCAAATACATGAGAGATCTGGTAACTTATCAGGAAGGTGCGAACTTTGCTTCGATCAATGGAACCAATTGGATAAACCAGGTAACAACAGGAAATGGTATTTCTTATGGCGTAGAAACCTGGTATGAAAAAAACCTGTCTAATGGAAAGTTGATCTTCAATTATACTTTTGCCTATTCCACCAGAGAATTCGAAGAGATCGCTAATGGCAGATCATATCCGTTTCGATATGACAGAAGACATTTTCTAAAAACCATTTACACTTTTAACCTGAGTGATAAATGGACTTTGACCTCTTCATGGGTTCTTGGATCCGGTAATGGGGTAACCTTACCTACCTCAGTTTTTGATCTTCCTTCCAATGAACAGATCGGGATTATTCCCCAAAACAGAATTCTAGATTTTACGACCCGAAATGGCTTCAGGATGCCCGGCTATCACCGATTGGATCTGAGCCTTATTTGGACAGAAAGCAAACCGGGTTGGGAACATCGGGTGGAGCTGGGGGCCTTTAATGTATATAATAGGCGAAACCCATTGTATATAAGTTTACGAGAGGATCCTGATGACCCTGACACTCCAGAAACAGTACAAGTAAGCTTGTTGCCTCTCGTTCCTTCGTTGAATTATACCTTCCGATGGTAGGCTCAGCAAACTGTTTTGAGGCTTTTAGCGTTTTTAATTATAGATAATCAGGCTTTTTTGCCCTAATTTTAATAAAAATCAACCGGTGACCTGGAGAAGCTTCATATTGATATCCTTGCTTGGATCAATGGCCTGTGTTGATCCTATAGACCTGGATTTGCCAGAAGGCCAGGAGCAGTTGGTTGTTTTTTCTAACCTCATCCCGGATAGTTTGGTTAGTTTGAAATTGATCCGAACCCGTTCAATCCTATCCACGGCCTCTAACAACTTCGTAAATAATGCCACCGTTGGAATCTTTCAGGATGACTTATTGCGAGCCAAGCTCAGCTATGTTTCTCCGAGTGAGTCAGGAGATCCCGATCCGCAATACCTTAATGATTCATTTCGACCCGCACAGGGAATAGAATACGAGCTAAGAGTTGACGTACTTGGCGAAGAGCCATTGACTTCTATCAGCACTATTCCTTTTCCAACCCCAATGGGAGAGATCGAAGTGGATAGTGTAAAACTTTCTGAGTCTGTTGTGGATAGGAATCTGAAGCTTGTGACCATTGTAGGATCTGTAAAAATTACTGATCCCGGAGAATCCCGGAATTATTATCATTTGGCCACGGCAGACATTTCCTTTGATTGGTTTGAGATCGTGGGTGGCGATACAACCTTCACCTATAATGCTGAGAAAACCTCAGCTATCCCTGTCCGAAATACAGAGGTGGGTAATGCTGCTTACACCTCACTTTTCCAGGGTCCAGGTTTTTTGGTCGATGATCGATTCCTGGCTGATGGAGAGAATAAGGTACCCTTCAGACTTTCTTTTCTGCATAATCCATCCTTTCAGGAGTTCAATCACATGACCCTATTCCTTCGTCATTGTGATAAAGCTTACTTCGAGTTCCACAGATCTCTTTCACGGCAAATCCAAACCGGTGAAAATCCTTTTGCAGAACCTGTAGTTCTTGCTACGAATGTAGAAAACGGGCTCGGGTACTTTTCCGGCTATTCCCTTTCTCTAGGTGATTATTTCTTCCCACCGAATTAATTGGAAAAAAAATGGGCCCCAGATAGGGGAGGACCCAATTTTCTGTGTCTTATCAATGAATTTGGGAAAGAATTGGGATTTCGACGTCCCGCAAAACCTCTTCTTATGAACTTTACCGCAAAATTGAATTTTCTGGAGCAGTTTCCCCTCTTTGACAGTTTGACCGGCTCTGAAAAAGAATTACTTGGCCAAATGGTTGAGTTGAAGTCAAAATCGAGATATTCCTATGTGTATCTGCATGGAGAACTATCTGACAAGATATTTTTTCTGATCAAGGGTACCATTAAGATCGGATGTCATTCTTCTGAGGGCAAAGAGGTTATTAAAACTGTACTTCACCCATTGGCTATGTTTGGAGAAATGGGCGTAGTTGGCGAACCGACCAGAAGAGATTTTGCAAGGGTAATGGGTTCAGAAGCCCAGTTCTTTGTTCTCAAAGTTGAGGACTTTAAAAGGCTCATGAGATCAAACTATGCTTTAGGCAACAAGGTGCTTAATCTTGTAGGTCAGAGACTTAGATCTGCAGAGGATAGATTGGAAAGTCTGATCTTTAAGGATGCCCGAACCCGTATCGTAGACTTCATTAGGGATGCAGCAAGTAAACGAGGCAGACAGGTTGGCTTTGAAACGTTGATAAAGCATTCATTGACTCAACAGGACATTGCAAATATCACGGGGACAAGCAGACAAACCGTTACCTCCGTCCTGAATGAGCTAAAGAAAAACAATCAGATACATTTTACCAGAAAGAGCATATTGGTTAGAGATTTACAGACATTGGCCTGATAATTTAAATTACAACCCTGAGCAAAATCAGGGTAATTCCAAAAGCCCTCGGTCTAAAGGC
>JABDJM010000065.1 GCA_013002475.1 Saprospiraceae bacterium
CTCCTTCTGTGATCGAAGCATCTCCAAAACTGCACAACACTATTGGCCTGTCATCATTTTTTTGATAGTTATCCATCCCAGTCACCTCGCGGTACCAAAGACCCATGGCAATCCCGGTAGCAGGAATTGCTTGCATTCCAGTTGCGGAGGATTGGTGGGGAATTTTTGGAAAATCAGGATCGCGTAAACTAGGATGGCAATAATAAGATCGCCCTGCGGAGAATGGGTCATCCCTTTTTGCCATCAGTTGCAACATCAATTGGGAAGGTTCCAGGCCCATCGCGAGAAGCATAGCATCGTCCCTATAGTAGGGGCTTGCAAAATCTATAGGTAAAAGCTGCATTCCTGCAGCGATCTGGATTGCCTCATGTCCCCGGCTGGTGGCATGCACATATTTAGAAACCAACTTAAAATTGGACTCATACAAATCTGTCATAGCCTTGGCCGTGGCCATATAGCTAAAAGCCTGTTTCCAGGTTTTTTTTGATATCCTACTTGTGGCTGATTTCAGCATAATGCCCGCCGATTGGGAAGGCTAAAGGTACGGCTTTTACCCGGCCTCCTGATCAAAGTCCAGAGCAAATCCGTGTTTAAGAGAGGAGCTTCTTAGCAAACTTTTGAAGTTGGAAGAATCGTCAACCAAATGGATCCTACCGTCAAGGATCTGAGCAGCTAATTCCACACCTGTTTGGTTAAGATCTAATTGATCAACACCGCCAAGGGGAATTGTCTCTTGTCCCTCCTGAGTATCCAGAACCATTTTTTCTTCCTCCAGGCTGATCTTTGAAATAGTCGACCAGTCCCAGGTTTTTGGAAAATAATCATCGAAAACCAAGGCTTTGCTCCCTAGGCCAATGCTTGGTTTGTTTTGTCGAAGAATCTGGCCCACGAAGTATAGGAATAAAACAGCCGCAATGATTGTATCTGAAGAAAGAAGTTGTCGATAATGTTCGATAAGCACCAGGTCTGCCAACGTCACTACCAGGCCACTCCACAGTAGGGGTTGAAATCGTTTGCTTGCTCGTTTCAGAGAGATAATATGTTCGAAATCCTCTGGTTTAGTCTCGGTGATCTTAAGGACCTGAGTGGCTCCAACTCCCAGAAGAAAGAATTCGATGAGAGATTTTATAATCAGAAAGGTCAAGGTCCATTGTGCAGAGGGATCTACATTTATCAGGATCAGAACGATCACCACCATGGACCAGACGAATATTTGAACCACTCTCATGAATGCTAAGCTTTAGACTTAAACCGCTCAATTGCATTTTTCGTGTATTCGGAGAGCACTAACTTTCCAGACACCGCTGCCCGCTCTGCGAGCAGCTCATCCCAGTGACTTTGTTCTTCCCAAAAAGCTTTCTTCATTTCAGCCATAGCCTGAGGATTGGATTTAGAAAGGAAGGAAGCAAGATCTTCTACAGCTTTGTCAAGACCTTCTACATCATCAAAAACATCGGCATAAAGACCCTTCTCTCTGGCCCATTGAGCAGTTTGCCAGCCAGTAGCGTTGATCGCCAGCTGAGTCATTGATGAGGTCCCAAGTTTTCGCTCTACAGCGGGGCCCACCACAAAGGGTCCGATGCCCACGGCTAATTCTGAAAGTTTTACAGATGCAAATTTTGTGGCCAGACAATAATCCACTGCAGAAGCTAGACCAACACCGCCACCTACCGCCTTCCCCTGGACTCTACCGATGATGAACTTTGGACATTTTCTACAGGCGTTGATCACATTGGCAAAACCCATAAAAAATTTCAATCCTGTTTGCACATCCTGAATACTGGCCAGTTCGTCAAAGCTAGCTCCGGCACAAAATGTCCGGTCACCTCCAGACTGAAGAATCACAACATTTACTTCGGGGTCTTCGCCGCAACCATCTATTGCATTTGTCAATTCCGCAAGCAGGTATCCCGGCAAGGAGTTATGCGCCGGATGGCTAAAAGTGATCGTAGCAATCCTTTGCTTTTTTTCAGTAACTACACTTCCTTCATTCATGAGCTTTGATCCAATTTTTTTACCATCGTTAAAATGGTAGCAAGAGCAACCGTCTCGCCCGTTTCATCATATACATCAACCAGGAATTTTACAATTCCCTTGGCAATATCATCCTCAGATCTTTTTTCCTGATCGACTTTTTCTTTTACCGTAAACC
>JABDJM010000077.1 GCA_013002475.1 Saprospiraceae bacterium
GGAGAATACACCAGGGAAGCAGCAGGCGTAACGAGCAGGTCGAAGTTCTCATTCTTATCCAACCTTACCGTTCCTGTAAGTTTAAACTTCCTGGTAAAATCTTTTTGTAAGCCAAGGTAAAATCCAACCTCAGAATTGCTGATTGTCACATCGGCCGTATCCTTGAATACAGTTCCCTCAGATTTAGGATTATACAAGCGGTAGTTAGCTCCCACTTTGATATTGTCCATAAAAGGCGTTTCGAAATTGTACTCACCATGGACATGATACAGTGCAGACTTATCATAAAATCGTGTACCACCTTCTGTATTCTTTAAAGATATAAGGCTATCAAAGGCTGATTTAAAACGATCACTTCCTGGAACAAAGAAATCCGTGTCGTCAGGGACCAAGGGGTCTTCCTGGTTAGCTACTGCTGCTGCTTCGGCATGCCATTGGGTTAGTTCTATCTGATTATCAGCCAACCATTGGAAGGCGCCCTCTTCGTCAAAGGTCACGAATATAGGAGGAGGAGCGGTCTCTGGTTTTGGGATGCCTCCCTCCAACATTTGACCATAAATATTATTTCTCCAGTACTCCGTATAATCCTGGTACCAGTTTTCATTTGTTTTTGCCCGGTTTAGTAATTCCAAGGCAGTGAAGTAGGGATCATAGGAGTCGCCGGCATCCTCATGGGTGGCATAGGCTCTAATGAAGTATTTATCCTTTTTTCTAAACTCAAGGCGATTCTGAAAAAACAGGATATTGCGTAAACTAAATCGATTATCACCCTGGTAGACGGTGGTTCCTGTTCCGAAACTTGAGGAAAGAATTAACTCCGGCGATTCAAAGTCCTTGGACGGGTTCGTTCTAAAATGTACAGCAAGGTTTGCTTTGATATTTCGGGTATCGTAATCCACCACATCAATTTCATTATAACCCTGACGGTGAAAAATTCCAAGACCTGCTCTATCTGTCCTTACGTTTAAGGTATCACTAAAATCACCCAGTGAAAAGTATTCGTCCCCATAACTATTTACGCGGTCCCAACCTCCTGGGTTTCCTGTCGGGCTATCCGTATCATCAACGGCGTCATAGTTTTTCGCCTCCCAATCATCTGCTCTCAAGTATGAGAAATTCATTTTGTAAGCCATAAACGGATGGCCGTCCTTATTGTTAAATGCATCCGCCCAACGAAGAGCTCCGTTTACCATGTTTCTTTCTCCAGCCTTAACAAAGGCACCAAGTCCCTTTGAATAAAACGGATTCTTGGTTTCCATGCTGATCACACCATTGAATGCAGAGGGACCATAAAATGCGGATGCAGCTCCCTGAATTATATCTACTCTGAGAACGTCTAATTCAGAGGAACCTAAAAAATTACCAAGTGAGAAGTTCAAACCCGGCGCCTGGTTGTCCACGCCATCGATGATCTGAAGTGACCGTACTGGACTCGTGCTATTAAAGCCTCGAGTATTGATAACCTTAAATCCAAGACTGGCCGCAGTTAGGTCCACGCCTTTTAGGGCACCTAAACCATCATAAAAATTATCAGCGGGAGTTTCCTTTATCGCAAGTACATCCAATGACTCAACCGTAAGAGGAGCAGACTTCTGTTTTTCAGAAATTCTTTGCCCGGTTACCTCTACTGTTTCTGTCGTAAATCCAATTTCCTCCAGGTTTATCTTAACAGCATTTTCATCGTTGATAGTAAGGGGGAGTTCCTCATATCCTACGTAGGATATCATGACCGTTACTGGGAAAGGGCTTTCTGTTTTGAACTCAAAATTACCGTCAAAATCAGTGACGGTTCCTTCAGTGGTTCCGTCAACCAAAACACTGGCTCCGATGAGAGGTTCCCCATTTGTAGAGTCAATTACCTTTCCTCTTAAGGTGTTCTGTGCGACCAAAAACAGGGTCACTGAACAAGCACAAAAGGTTAGAAGTAGTTTTTTTAAATAAATCATCGACAACAAGTTTTCTACACCAAATCCCAAGATTTAAGATAATGCAAAAGGGTTTCTGCTTATTCATATTTAACAGTTCTGATCTGTCATATGAATAGCCAAACCAATTTTTAGATCATCTCAAAACCTAATCAATTGGTTTTCTGGATATTAGATTAGTGCAATTAATCGTAGAAGCTTACAATGAGGATTATATATTCATTCCCTTTGAGGAGATTCCAAATATAGGAAAAATGGTCATTTTGGCTTTAAGATTGGCTACCATATTCGAACTTTTGCCTGGATAATTCGATCATTGCATTAGCCATATGGCCGAAAACCTTCATTCTTGGATCCGATGTTTCTCCATCAAAATACCGCCTATATAATTGCTGTAGAATAATGGCTCCCTTCATATAACTAAAGCATTCGTACCAGGAAAGACCCGACAGATCAAGCCCTGAGGACTTCTGATACCAGTTTTTGAGCTTTTGTTTTTCCGGAAACCTCTCATCCAGGATCACTGGAAGGTTCTTAAAATCTTTGAGTCCTGGGTCCGGCCAAAAACTAAGGGTAGAAGAAAAATCCACCAAAGGGTCTCCTAAAGTGGTCATATCCCAATCGAAAATGGCTGTTACCTGATCGGGATTATCCGGCTGGAATTGACAATTGTCAGGTTTAATGTCGTTATGGATTATGGATACTCTTTGAGGGATTGGAAACTGATGCCCAAGCAGCTCAAAAATCTTATCCATTGTCTTGTTCTCCTCAGTTTTGGCATGGTTCCACCTTTGTTGCCAACCTTCCAATTGCCGCTCTAGAAATCCTTCAGGTTTTCCGAGATGAGAAAGTCCTTTTTCCTCCACATCAATTAAGTGGAGATCTACCTGCGCTTTGATCATTGCTTTTGAGACTCGGTCATATGCATCTGGGATCTCCAGAAAGCATTCAGGCATTTTCCGCCGGACGACCACCCCTTTTTTTCTTTCCATCAGGATGAAATCAGCACCAATGATCTTATCATCCGGACAATAATGATATGCACGGGGTGCTGGTGGGAAATACTTATACAATTCCGAGAGTACTCGGTACTCCCTTTTCATGGAGTGAGTCCCCGGTGCTAATTTTCCGAAGGGTGGTCTGCGCAAGACCAATTCCTTGTCTCCAAAAAGAAGTAGATAGGTTAAATTGGCATGTCCACCATGAAATTGCTGGACCTGAAAGTCTCCCGTCAATTCAGGAATTTTTTCTCTGAGGTAGGGCTCTAGATTTTTCCAATCCAGTTCTTCGCCCTTTCTGATTTCACTAGCTTTATCCAACGTTTAAATTATTATTCTTTTTTGGAAAACCGAATATAGGGAGGCTGTTCCCCAGAAAAAAACGGCAAAGGATGAAAGCATTAGAATTGAATCAGGAAAAGGAGTTGATGATAGTGGATGCTCCGGTTCCAAAAGTAAAACAAGGGTGGGTGCTGGTTAAACTAAGAACAGCCGCCTTAAACCATAGAGAAATCTGGATTTCCCAGGGATTATATCCAGGCCTTACATTGCCATGTATTCTTGGAGCGGACGGCGCAGGAGTAGTTGAAGAGGTGGGTGACGGAGTTTCCCGGGATTGGCTGGGGAAAGAAGTCATTTTGTATCCTGCATATGATTGGGGGCATGATGCTAACGTCCCATTAAAGACCTTCCGGGTTCTGGGCATGCCGGATCCGGGTACGATGGCGGAATACATTCTTGTTCCGGAGTCTAGTCTTTTTCAGAAACCTCCCCATCTAAGTTGGGATGAGGCCGCTGCCATTCCAGTAGCTGGTGTTACAGCCTGGCGAGCTTTGTTTGTCCATGGAAAAATAGAAGCGGGGAGCCGGATTTTGATCACCGGGATCGGAGGGGGAGTTGCACAGGCTGGTTTATCCCTGGCGCTGGCAAAGGGAGCCACCGTTTTTGTTACGAGTTCTTCAGAGCATAAAATATCGGATGCTGTTTCAAAAGGTGCAGAGGGCGGGGTGAATTATAAGGACGAAGACTGGCCTTCGAAGCTCAAAGAATTATCTGGTGGAATTGATATGGTTTTGGATAGCTCCCCGGCAAAGAATCTGGACGATTACTTCCGGTTCTTGAACTATGGAGGACGTATAGTGGTTTATGGATCCACTGGTTCCCGACATACCACCCTGAATATCAGCAAATTCTTTTTGAGGCATATTCAATTTATTGGGACCACAATGGGAAGTCCGAAGGATTTCTCGGATCTGTTGGAATTTATGGAAAGCCATGAGATCCAGCCAGAAGTGTATAAATCGTTTGGTCTGTCTGAAGGCATTGAGGCGTTTGAGGAGTTGAAAAAGGGAGATCAGATCGGAAAGATTGTGCTCAGGATTGAATAAGTGGAAAAGGGAATTTTGCTTTCTTTGCATTCTGAAAAAATCCCGCGGTGCAGATTTAGAGAAGAAGGGATAATGAGCAGAATAAATATGCTCGCTTAGCTCAGTTGGTTTAGAGCGCCGCCTTGACAGGGCGGAGGTCACTGGTTCGAACCTGCCTGCCGGCAGGCAGGTCCAGTTGGATTATAGTGATGCTATTAGTATTAATGGGTCGAGTGTTTGAAATTGGAGAGTGAAGAAATATAATTATTGAGAGTGTAGCTCAGTTGGTTTAGAGCATTACCTTGACAGGGTAGGGGTCGGGGGTTCGAATCCCTCCACTCTCACAATTGAATTCGGGATGTGGCGCAGTCCGGTAGCGCACACGGCTGGGGGCCGTGTGGTCGCAGGTTCAAATCCTGTCATCCCGACAAGCACAACAACAAGCCGATGCGAAAGCATCGGCTTTCTTATTTAATGGGAGGATACCCAAGCTTTGCTTGACGGTATTCTCCCATTAAATAATCTCTTTTGTCGTAGACAAAGGTTTGTTGTTGTATTTCCAGCGAAGGATGTAAAAGGGTTCATTCTGCGCAGCCGGGTAAATCCGCTAAGGGCAATGAGCAATGAGCAATGAGCCTTGAGCAATTACTTTAACGCTTCTATTTCCAGCGAAGGATGTAATAGGATGCTATCGGTGCAGGCGGAAAGATCCGTAATGAAAATTACGCTCCTCTGGAGCTTGAGAAACCAACGTGAATTAAGGCTAGAGAAATCACGCCCCTCTGGGGCTAAAGAGATCAGGGACGATATACGGACTTTCTTGCAGACTATGGAAAACAAACTTCTTCAAAATGGTGGCCTGCGAAAAATCAAAAAATAATCCCGCAACTTTTAGCCCTCAGTTTTATTTACCTATTGTTGCATTTCAACCACATCTACTATGAACAGTATACAGGAATTAATTTCCCTTTTGACTCTCGAAAAGCTTGATGAAGGCCTTTTTCGGGGACAAAATTATCAAACTCCCTGGGGTCGTGTATTTGGAGGTCAGGTGCTGGGCCAGGCTTTGCATGCGGCCTACGCCACCGTTCCGTCAGATCGAATTGCCCACTCACTCCATGGATATTTTATCCTGGCTGGAGACACCAGGAAGCCGATTATTTACCAGGTTGAGAACACAAGGGATGGAGGAAGTTTTACCACGAGAAGAATCTCCGCTATTCAAAATGGCAGACCCATCTTTGTGATGGCAGTATCCTTTCAACGAAAACAGGAAGGTTTTGATCATCAGAATGCCATGCCTGAAGTTGAGGGGCCGGAAGGTTTGTTAACTGATATCCAGCAGGCCGAAAGTATTAAATCGATCATGCCGGATGTGTACGCAAAATTTAAAGCTCGCCAACAGAATGCTATAGAATTTCGGCCGGTAGAAGCATTGAATTTTGATTCCGATCAAGCGGGAAAAACCATTCGAAATGTATGGATGAAAACGGTGCAGGAGGTCGAACTGGATCTGCCAATGCAACATCAATTGTTAGCCTACGCTTCGGATTATGACCTGTTGCTTTCTGCTGTTTATCCTCACCGAAAAAAGGTAAAAGCAAACGAACTTTTTATCGCCAGTTTGGACCACGCTATGTACTTCCATAGAGATTTTGACTTAAAGGATTGGCTATTGTTTGTGATCGACAGTCCTAGCGCGAGTAATTCCAGAGGTATGGGCTACGGCAGAATCTTTGATACGTCTGGTCGCCTTGTGAGTACTGTGATTCAGGAAGGATTAATAAGAGCTAAACGATCCAAATAATGAAAGCAATACTGTGTAGAGAATTTGGTCCACCCTCCAATCTCATTTATGAGGAGGTACCCAGACCTGTTCCAGGTCCTGGACAGGTTTTGGTAAAGGTGGCTGCCTGTTCGATAAATTTTCCAGATACCCTGATCCTGCGTGGCAGATATCAATTCAAGCCTGAGTTTCCTTTTTCTCCCGGAAGCAATATCGCGGGGCAGATCATTGAAGTAGGTGATAAGGTAAATCACCTGAAGCCAGGCGATGAGATCATTGCGATCATGATCGCTGGAGGTCTTGCCGAATATGCAGTTGTGGATGTTCACATGTGTGTTCCAAAACCAGCGTCCATGGATATGGAAACCGGGGCTGCCTTTTTATATACTTATAGCACTTCCTTTTATGCTTTGCAAAGCAGAGCTCAGTTGAAAGCTGGAGAGACTGTCCTGATCCTTGGAGCGAGTGGAGGTGTAGGGATGTCATCTATAGAGATTGCCAAGGCTCTTGGTGCTACCGTGATTGCTGCTGCATCCTCGGATAAGAAGCTTGGACTTTGCTCCAATGCCGGCGCCGACCATTTGATCAATTATGAGAAGGAGGATCTAAAAGAGAGAGCAAAAGCTTTAACGGAAGGCAGGGGAGTTGACGTAGTGTTGGATCCGGTGGGAGGTAAGTATGCTCAACTAGCTTTGCGGGCAATTTCCTGGGAAGGACGTTACCTGGTCGTTGGTTTTGCAGCAGGAGAGATTCCGAAAATCCCGCTCAATCTTGTCCTGCTAAAAAGCTGTCAGCTGGTAGGAGTATTTCTGGGAGCATTTTCCATGCACTTTCCTAAGGAGCGGAATATCCTGATGAAAGAGCTTTTGGATCTGTATGAACAAGGAAAATTCAAGCCTTACATTCATAAGACTTTTTCGCTCGAAGAAGCTCCTCAAGCATTACAAATGATGGAGAACCGGGAGGCCGCTGGGAAACTAGTGATTAAGGTTAGCTAACTATTCTTCTGTATCCGGAGCTTCCAATTTTGGTGGCTCCTCTTCAGTTGTGTCGTCAACCACAATGGCATCATCCACGATATCATTTCCATCGCCATCGGAATCTGTAAATCCTTTTGTACTTCCTTCGGATTTGTTTTCCTCATAGCTGGGATCATTTTCAATCCTTGGTTCGTCGCCAACCGGTTTTTTTCCTTCCATATGATAGTCTCCCTGTGCAAAGCGTTCTGCTTTTGAAAAGAAATCATCCTGGTCATCAAGGAGACTTTCCTTTTGCTGGTAATTAGGAACAAAGGAATCCTTCCCATCCACTTTTGACTGGGCATCCTGGCCTAGCTTTTCAGCCTTGTCCACCATATCATCCATGGAAGTTTTCCCCAATTCTTCCTTGGCGGCCCTTACCGTTTCAGATTCTGCAGAACCGGCTTCTTCCTGTGCCTTATTAAAGAACTCTTTTGCTTTATCAACTATGCCTTCTGCTGTTTCTTTTGCAGTACCGGTGTCACGTCCCTCCTTGGCTGCCTCCTCCTGAGCTTTATCGTAAAAACTTTTGGCTTTGTCTGCCGCGTCCTCTCCTGCTTTTTTAAATACCCCGCCAACATGCTCCCCGGCCTTACCTGCAACGTCTTTTACTTTATCAAATACGTCTCCACCTGTTTCCATGATCTTTACACCCACATCCTCTGCGAGGTCTTTTCCTTTTTCAACAAAGGGGCTCGCAGTCTCAATTACTTTGCTTCCCACATTTTCTGCAATGTCCGCAGCTTTTTCAGCCACAGATTCTCCTGCATCCAAAACCTTTCCACCTACATCTTCTACAAAGTCTTTTCCTTTTTCTACCATGGGCCCAACTTCTTCTCCCACATTTTCAGCCACTTCTTTTGCCTTGGTCAATGCCTCGTTGGCAACATCTGCCGTACTGGAAAGTATTTCCCCTCCCTTCTCAACAACCTTGTCGCCAAGATCCATTCCTTTCTCAATGACCTGATCACCAAGATCTTTTCCTGCATCAACAACTTTTCCTCCTGCTGATTTGGCAACAGAAGAGGCTCCGAATAGAAGTTTTTTTATTTCACTTAAGAATCCCATACTAATGTCTTTTGAATGAAAAATGCTTTGCCCTGGGTAGGAACAGCAAATATAAGGTACTTAGATGGCGGACAAAAAAATCCCTTGCAAGGTTCGCAAGGGATTGGGGAAATGAATAAAAGGAAAAGAAAAGTCCTCTTTTGTTTTCACTATGGGGGACTTGAGGTTTTCAGGGCGTCGGCACTCGGGCGTGGGACTTTCTTTTCCAAATCGTTTCCTAAAATAGAGGATTATATTGTTAGAGGGGAGGGGTCATTGACCGTTTCTTTTGAATATATTTCATTGCTACATATAACGAGAAAAGTAGCTAATGTTAACTTTTGTATAGGGAAGATTGATTTTTCGCCGGTTTTAGATGTCACAATTTTTTGAGTAGAAAGCCGTAGAACTATCGCTTTTACTGAGAATCCTCGATAAAATCCAAAAGATCATTCGCATGTCCCCAATAAGAAGAGTCACTTAGGGACCAGGTCGCTAATTCAAGATGAGTATTCGGAAGTTCCAGGTGTCTTTCCCTTTTTTTTGTCTTTTGAGCCAGAAGCCAAAAATTTTCATTTGTCTTGTTGGGGATCAATCCATCTGCTGTTCCGAAGGCTCCTGCTATAGGAAATGAGTGGTTTTTCTCCAGATGAAAAAGTGGATTAAACATCCTTTGATCAGATTCATTGGTCCCTCTTTTGAGCCACCGCAGGGGGAGCGTATTCGGAAGAGAGCCAAAATCTAACGGCGCGGCCCAGGTAAGAAGGCCTTTCACAGATCCTTCAGACCAGCCTCCAGAAGAAGGAATGGACCGGTCCAAGGCCATTAAAGAGGCTAAATGTCCTCCTGCTGAAATCCCGGAAAACAACAAACCTGGTAATCCCTGTTTCATTTTTTGAGTCTTCAGAGTCTTCAAAAATTGGATTAGATCTTCCCGGATTGATAGCAGATTATAATAGGGAACTCTTCTATAGGATGGGATAACAACCTTATATCCTCTTTGGGTGAATAGCAGTGCATTCTGAATAAACTGTTCTGGTTTTCCCAAGCACCATCCTCCGCCATGTAAATAGATCACTAGAGATTCTTTTTTAACTGTTTGGGGACTAACCGTTAAATAGTACTGTCGGCGATGTGGTCCGAAAGAGGTGCGCTCCACCTGCAAATTTTCAGTATCTACTTTTGAAACTTTCCACCAATATTTTGGCAGACTAAAAGCCTCATGAAAAAGAGAGCCTCGGGTCATTATCAAATATGGATAATTTGGTAAAAACAAAAAAGCCGGCTTTCCTGAGAAAGCCGGCAGCATTGGTCTTCGGAAAAAATCTCCTAGTGGAGTACTTCGATCTTATAAGTGTAGTGCTCGTAAGAGAAGTACAGCTGTACAAAATATACTCCGCTCTCAAGGCCTGAAAAATCAAGCGTATTCATTTTGGCAGGATCGTCATCAAGGAAGACCTGCTGTCCAAGAAGATCGTGTGCAGTTATACGTTTTAGATCCTGCTCATTGTAATTTCTAATATTTAGGATGGAGGAAGTAGGATTTGGAAATACATGTAATCCCGCTTTTATGGCATCCTGTTCTATCTCGGTAGTTACATTTCCGTTGGAACTTTGAGCGTACAATAGGACATCACTTTCATCGCCTCCGATGGCTTTGACTTTGTCCATTTCTGTATCCACTTCTTTTCCAACCAGATCATCAATTATTCCGATAAAGTAGGCGATACCACCAAAGCCATTTCTGTTTGTCTGATCTTTTCTGGTAATAGCTACTTCAATAACACCTTCTGGAAGGACCCGTTTAAGGATCCACAGATCCTCTCCAAGCCAGCCATCCGGATCAAGGACTACATCTACCGTAGTCGGATCGATCTGTTCAGGGTCAAAACGGATGCTAAAGGCAACTCCATGGACCCCCAGTGCCGGATTGTCAATGGAACCCATCTTGATAGGGACATTAAATGCTTCACCTGCGGTGAGCGGACCGTCAGCGTTCAAGTCAACAAATATCGGTGGATCTTCCGGAGTACCTGGAGTCGTTACATACTCCTCAACAGGTCCGTGGATCTGTCCCATGTTTTCCTTGAGTACAAGAAAATCTTCCTGGTCGACCACTCCATCTCCGTTAGCATCTGCATGCTTGTAATTGACTCCATTTGATACAAAGAAATCAATCCAATCATTTGAGGTTTGTCCTTGCCAATCCATTTGAGGATTGTTTCTTGCTGGCCCCTCGCTACCGTTGGCAATTCCCAGATACAGCAGGTCGAAGTGATCAGCTACATTGTTGCTGTTTATATCACCCGGCCAAACATCCGCTTCCTGAATCTCAAAGAAGTAGCAAATGTTATCCAGAGATAATCCCTCTCCTGCAATCCAAAGTTTTTCAACCGGGCCAAAGAGGCTCACCGTTCCTTCCAATGGATTTGAAGATTCCCTGTGGAAAAATAATACCACACCATTATCAGCAAGGATTAGGGAATCAGTTGTATCGAGACCGGAGAATTCAATTTCAGAACCCTCATTGACTTTTACTGCCAGGTACTCACCTGAGAAGTCAAAAGTCACAAACTCGGTTCCGTACTCTGAGTTATTTGAAAAATCAAAAAGCAGGGAACCGTGGTAGTGGGCATAATTCGCGATCGCACCGTTGAATTGCGGATCAATAGGGTCAGAAAGGATCTCCATGTATTGCCATCCAATGATCTCATTGCTGGCAGAAACCTGGAGGGACTCATCCTCATACAACAGGTCGGGGGTGTTGTTTGGAGTATAACTTCCCTGATCCAAATTCTCGAATCCGTAACATCCCTCAGTAGGCAGTGGAGGAACGTCAGTCTCCCAACATACCGGTCCATAGCTGGACTCCAGTCCGCAAATGCTTAGTTCAGTAATTCCCGGGCCCTCAAGATAAAAGGTAGCGGTGGGATCCCCGTTAGCTTCTTTCAATACCTTGTATGAGAAACCATTTCCAAGGTCGATCGGCCCCACCTCTTCATAGCTGTCAACCGAGATTGTTTGATCTATTCCGCTTATCGTTAATTCTGTTTCTCCACAGAAGTTGAAGTACAATGTCGTTGGAGCTGCATTCAAGCTGCTAAAATCGTAAGTGAGAGAGGCGCCTTGTAGGAAAATGGCGTTGTCTCCTTCTTCAACAACCTCGCAGAACTCATCATCCCGAACCTCGAAACTGTAGAAGTCCATCGGGCCACATTCTTCCAGCCAAACAGAAACTCCTTCCTGCTCAAACAATAAATGTGGAAGATCCGGACCATTGGCAGAATTCCAATTTGTCCCTGGATCCAGGTCATTAAAACTCAGACAAGATTCGGGATCTTCACATGGATACGGTTCGATCTCAACCCAGTTATAGCAATCTCCCCATTCAGCATCAACGATATCAATGATCCCAGGTTCACCCTGCTGAAAGGGGCCGATTAGTATTGGTAATTCATTATATCCAATCGGATCAATGCTTTGGTGTGTGCCACCGATAGTAAATGAATTACTGTTATTACCGTATTCGAAATTTAGTAGGACGTAGTATGATTCCTCAGTACATTCTTTTATCTCTGTGTCCGGATCGCCGATCCAGCAGTCATTCACTGGAGGACAGGCTACTCCTTCGAAAGTTATGGTTACGCAACAGTCGGGCTGGTCATTAATGCAAATCATTAAAACATTTTCGCCACCAGCATTAACTTCAACTCCAGGAATGATATACTCCCCGTTTGGAGTAAGAGGACCGAAGAAGACGAATTCCTCATTTAAGTAAGCATCAAAAAAGTTGTTTAGGGGGTTTGGATTTTCAATACCAACTATTAGATCAACAAGCCCATTATCTGTGCAATTTTGCTCGTAGACTATTGCTCCATACAGATCACAACCGGTGGTATTACATCCCTGTCCCTCGAAGACTAGCTCATTTTGGCAATTGTCGTTTTGCA
>JABDJM010000114.1 GCA_013002475.1 Saprospiraceae bacterium
CTACGCGAAGGAACATCTTAAGTATGCTTCAGAAATCTCCACTTACTACCGGTGAGATTAGCGACCGAATAGATGACCTCTCACGCTACGCTGTCATGAAACACTTAGGGGTCCTGGAGGACGCCAGTCTAATTCGCACTCGGAGAGAAGGAAAATTTCGTTGGAACTATCTCAACGCTATCCCACTTCAACAATCCTATGAGCAATGGCTACGGCATTTAGTCCAACTGGCCCAACAGACCAAACCAACCATGGGGACTGCCAAAGAAACCATCATGACTGCAACATTCAGCTTTGACCAGCTGCTGGACGTTCCCATTAACCGGGTATGGCAAGCACTGACTGCTGAAATTTCGAGCTGGTGGCCACGGAAATTACTGTACTATCAAAACGCAGAGTCAAGACTCCAGCTAGAGCTTTTTGCAGGAGGAAGGCTTTTTGAATCTGCAAGCGGACAAAAGGAATACCTGTGGGCGCATGTCCTCGGGATCGACGCAAAGAGAACCCTGCTCTTAAAAGGGCAACTAATTCCTGACTTAGGCGGACCGGCCTTATCCTTTCTTCAATTCGACCTGGAAAAGGCCTCAGGTAAACGATCAAGGCTAAAGTTTTCGGTAACTCTCCTGGGGAATTTTTCCCAGTCAACGGTGGATGAACAAAAGGACCTTTGGGAAAGAATTGTCAAAAAACACCTCGTTCAGTTTCTTAAAAACTGATTAACAGACACTTATAGCCCCAAATTCCTTTTCAGACCTCCTTTTCAACCTTGGACTTTCAGAGCATTTTTTCAGTCTTGAGGCTTTCTCCCAGTGAAAAAATCACTTATCTTTGCATTCCGAAATTTTTATGATATGAAAAAGGATATCCATCCTAAAGAATACAGAATGGTAGTTTTTAAAGACTTCTCTTGCGATGAAGCTTTTTTAACCCATTCCTGCACACCTACTCAGGATACGATCACCTGGGAAGATGGTAAAGAATACCCTCTGATAAAACTGGAGATCAGTAATAAATCGCATCCCTTCTTTACCGGTAAGATGAAATTCGTCGATACTGCCGGAAGGATCGATAAGTTCAATAAGAAATTTGCTAAGTCAAAACTGGCCAATAAGCAAAAAGCTTAATCAGCTCGACAAAAAAAATACTAGGAAGGCCTCCGTTAATTCGGAGGCCTTTTTTTTATTTTTGAGCATATGAGGAATATTATCCTTTTCGACGATGATTCACGGGATGACCTTTTGCCCCTGACTTTTACCCGACCGGTTGGCATGCTCCGGCTTGGAATTCTTACGATTGCCGAAAAATGGGAAAAGCGTCTTGAGGGTCAGGTTTCCTATATAACCCAGGATTATCTCTCTGATAAATTTCCCATTCAAATTGAGGATGATAATTTCGTCATAAATGGAGGAGTATGTCCATCCGAACAACTAGTCCATCTCATTCTACAATTAGAGGACAACCAGGCTCTTTTAGACCAGGGAGATTTGATTGCTGCCAGGCTTAGTCAAAGCCAGTTTCAGCATTTGATGGAGGAAGAAGAGCTGGAGGAATTACAGGGATTTGAATTAGCGGACACAGAATATTATCGCGTTCAAAAACCCTGGCATCTGTTTAGCCTGAATGAAAAAGCGCTAAAGGATGATTTCGAGTGGTTGACCAAAGACCGAACAAGTGTACCTATTTCCTCTACTAACCAAACCATTGCTCCAGAAAACATATTCCTGGAGGAAGGCGCTCAGGTTGAATGTGCCGTTTTGAATGCTTCTGCCGGCCCCATTTATGTGGGCAAAAATGCAATTATCATGGAAGGTGCCATGGTCCGTGGAGGGCTTGCCTTAAATGAAGGTGCCCAAATCAAAATGGGCGCAAAAATATATGGGGCTACCACCGTGGGCCCCTATTCAAAGGTTGGAGGGGAGGTTGCCAATAGCGTATTCCAGGGTTTTGCGAATAAAGGACATGATGGATACTTAGGTAACTCGGTGATTGGAGAATGGTGTAATCTGGGTGCCGACTCAAATATTTCAAACCTGAAGAACAACTACACAGAAGTGAGGCTTTGGAATTATCCGCAGGAACGTTTTGTATCCACAGGTTTAACCTTTTGCGGATTGGTCATGGGAGATCATTCAAAATGCGGGATTAATACCATGTTCAACACCGGAACGGTGGTCGGGGTATTTGCCAACATCTTTGGCTCAGGATATCCTAGAAATTTTATTCCTTCCTTTAGCTGGGGAGGAGCTTCAGGATTCACCACTTATAAACTTTCCAAAGCCTGCGAAGTAGCAGAAATCGTAATGGCGCGAAGAAAGAAGGAGCTTACTGATCTTGATGTGGGACTCTTAAGAAATGTCTTCAATGATACAGCCAAGTTTCGTCACTGGGAAAAGGTTAGTCAGCCTTGACAACTTTGCCAAAATGGAAAATTTGGCTTTCCTATCTATTTGAACAAACAATAGAACATACCGGGAGCAATCAGAATCCAAGCCTGTCCCTTTGTCTATCCAGGGGGAGACTCCAATTATACACACCAAACGCCATTTACTCCTTCGAGGACCTTTATGACAATTTCTTTGACCTCTTTCAAAAAATTGATTTTGAGAGGCACGCCATCAAGGAAGTACTCGTACTCGGCTTTGGATTGGGCAGTGTCCCCTATATGCTGGAAAATAATTTTGCTCTTTCTGCCAGGTATACCGGAGTAGAGTCAGATGGTGAAGTATTGCGGCTAGCCTCCTCTTATGCTGTTCCAAAATTGAACTCTTCCTGTACGATTGTACAAGCAGATGCATTTGCTTTTGTTGAACAAAGCCGGGAAAAATTTGATCTGATTGTAGTAGATCTCTTTTTGGATAATGTCATACCTTCTCAATTCAATGAACCTTTTTTTCTGGATAACTGTAAAGACCTTCTAGTTCCCGACGGACTTCTCGTGTTCAACAGGCTTTCCTCAACTCCTGAAAAAAAAGAGTTGACAAGAGAATATTATGAAGAGGTCTTTAAATCTATATTTGAAAAAGGTAGACTTGTTGAGATAAAGGACAATTCCCTTTTGATCAGCCATAGTCGGTTTTTGAAATAATTATGAAGGGCATGCTCTACTTTCGATTAAGGTTTTTCCTGGTGGCCATTTGTCTTGCATTGGGGTTCTTGCTCCATTGGATGGTTGGATTCATGGCGGCCCTTCCTGCCTATTTAGCTGGCATTCTGCTTCTCTTCTCTTTCTTAGTCCTTGGAACAGTAGGTCCTGCTTTTGCCCGCTTAAGGAAGGGAAAAATTGAAGAAGCCAGAACCTTACTAGGATTGACCCATTTCCCCAATTGGCTCTTGAAAAGGCATAAGGCCTATTACCATTTTTGTTATGGGATGATCGACCTTCAGCAAGAAAAGCTTCAGCTCGCAGAGACCCATCTCCTGGAAGCGACCCGCCTGGGGCTTCGAAATGACAATGATCAGGCGCTTGCATCCCTTAATCTGGCGCATATTTATTATGTGACGGGAAAAAAGGAAAAGAGCATCCTATGGGCCGCAAAGGCGAAGGCCTATGATCCGAATGATCTTATGATCCTGGAAAAATTAAAAGAGCTGCGATCCGCCCTGGGTATGAAGGATCCGGCATAAAAGCATTTCATTTCTGATTACCTTTGCCTTTCCAAAATTTTGCATTCCATGTTTAGTATTAATATTTACTTGAAGCTGGCCATTGTTGCACTAAGCCTTATTGGTGGTATCATCCTGGCATTTGTTTATGGGTTTTGGTATTCCCTCCCCTTTCTGTTAATCGGGATTGGCTTTTTGCTTTCTTATATTTTTCTCGGAACTGTACAGAGCGCAGCGCCGATGATCCAAGCCATGGATTTTGTTGGAGCTGAAAAACGACTTAACATGACCCTAAAGCCGGATTGGTTGTACAAAACTAACCGGGCCTTTTATTACATCATGCAAGGCACTCTGGCTTTACAAAAAAAGGAAAATGATAAGGCTGAAGAATTATTGAATAAGGCGGAGTCCCTGGAACTTCCTTCCGATAACGAAAAAGCCATGGTGGCTTTGCAATTAGCAAACCTGCATAGTGCAAAAGGAAAATGGGCCGCTGCTAAGATCCAGGTCCAAAAGATGAAGAAACTAAAAGTAACGGAGTCGCAACTAAAGGATCAGATCAAGCAATTTGAAAAGGCTTTCTCAAACCGGGGCCAGGCGGCGCATCTGAGTCAAAGATCCCATGGCCGGGGTTCACGAAAAAAGGGGTACAGAGGTTTTTAATTGACAGGAAATCCAATATCCCAGGACCCCTTAGGTTCGACAAAGGTCAATTTTCCTTCTTCATTTTCAGCCATCAGAACCATTCCGTTTGATTCGACACCACGGATCTTTCGTGGTGCCAGATTTGCAAGAACAAGAACCTGCTGCCCTACAATTTCGTCCGGCTTGAAAAACTTTGCAATCCCAGAAACCAGGGTGCGTTTTTCAAAACCCATATCCACTTCCAACTTCAATAACTTGTCCGCGCCTTTCACTTTTTCGGCGGAAAGGATCCGGGCAGTTCGTATATCCAGCTTCGTGAAATCATCATAGGTAATCCGATCTTTCAGACTTGGTTGTTTGGGCTTCTGTTCTTCCATGATCTTTGCAAGTTTTTCTTTCTGAATATCGATAATGTCCATGATCGAGCGATCCTTTCGATCATCGATCTTTGCAAACAAAATTTCAGGGTCTCCGATCTTATGCCCGGGATTTATCAGGCTTTCGCCAGATGAAAGCTTCTCAAACATATCTGCAATACTTCCTTCGGAGGCTGCCGGAAGCCCGAGGAGGTCAGCCATTTTTTTTGCAATGCCGGGAAGAAACGGTTTTATCAGCTGACTTAGAATAGCCACATTCTGGAGACTCAGGAAAATGCATTCTTTGATCAGAGGACTATCCGGATCCCTCTTAAAGATCTTCCAGGGAGAAACGTCCTGGAGGTAGGTATTTCCAAATGAAGAGATCTCCATCAAAGCCATTATTGCTGCTTTGAAGGAAAACTTTTCGATCAGTCTGCCAACTTCCTCTGCCTTTTCAAAAAGGCTCCTTAAGCCCTCAACGGGCATATTCTCTGGGGATGGACACTTACCATCAAAATACTTGTGCGTAAGAACTATGACCCGATTTAAGTAGTTACCGAGGTTATCAGCTAACTCCTTGTCGTGATAATCCACAAAATCATCCCACTTAAAGTCTGCATCCCGGTTTTCAGGCATGTTTCGTATAAGCGCATAGCGAAGAGCATCCTCCTTATTTGGAAAGGACTTGAAGAGCTCCAGGTATTCATGCTGTTCAATTCCCCAGCCTCTGGATTTTGAAAACTTTTGCCCTTCAAAATTCAGGAATTGGTTTGCCGGAACATTTACGGGCAACTGATAGGAACCATGTGCTTTCAGCATAGCTGGAAAAACTATACAATGAAAAACGATATTGTCCTTTCCGATAAAATGAACTAATTCACTATCCGGAGACTGCCAATATTTTTTCCAATAATCCGGATCACCTTTCTTGTCAATTCCCCATTGGCGAGTTGCTGAGATGTAACCGATCGGCGCATCAAACCAAACGTACAAGACTTTATTGGAAGCCCCCTCCACCGGAACGGGTATCCCCCAGTCCAGGTCTCTCGTTATCGCCCTGGGCTGCAGACCGCTATCCAACCAGGATAGACATTGCCCGATTACATGTTTCTTCCATGACCTTGGATCATGATGAGCCTGCCCCTCAAGAGTGCCTTCCTGGATCCATTTCCTTAACCATTCTTCATGATTATCTAAGCGGAAATACCAGTGTGAAGTCGATTTCAATTCTGGCTTTTTTCCGGATAGCGTAGAAACCGGCTTTATCAACTCAGTAGGAGAAAGGTCCCTGCCACAATTTTCACATTGATCTCCAAATGCTTCTTCATATTCGCAGTGGGGGCAAGTTCCTTTGATGTATCTGTCAGCCAGGAATTGGTTATACTCGGCATCATAATACTGATCTGTCGTCCTCTCTTCAAACTCCCCACCTTTATCGAGGAGCTTCTTGAAAAACTCCTGAGCGGTTTCGTGATGAAGAGGAGCACTTGTTCTGTGATAAAAGTCAAAGCTGATACCCAGTTTTTGAAAAGTATCCTTGTTAAGATTATGATACTTGTCGATGATCTCCTTAGGCGAGATTCCTTCTTTTTTTGCCCGAATGGTTATAGCCGCCCCATGCTCATCCGACCCACAAACAAAAAGAACATCCTTTCCCATAAGGCGCTTATATCGGACATAGATATCTGCAGGTAGGTAGGCACCAGCAAGATGACCCAGGTGAAGTGCCCCGTTAGCGTAGGGAAGCGCGGATGTGACTAGCAGTCTATTTTTTGTAGAACCCATGTTTGTTTTTGAGTTTCGGGGCGAATATACGGGATTGGCTACTGTATGAAGGATTCCAGCTTAGGACGAAATACTGGATTCGTTATTTAAACCATATCTTTAGAGAAGATGAAATGCAAATTTCCACAAAAGCATTAGAGCCTTAAAATTCCTAATCAATAAAAAAAGGCCTCCAGATGGAGGCCTTTTTTTTATCCGCCGAAGTCATCAAAGGCGATGTTCTCTTCAGGGAC
>JABDJM010000126.1 GCA_013002475.1 Saprospiraceae bacterium
TTATACAGTGCTGTTCGAACTCCTCCTATATGTAATGCCCAGGTTGGAGATGGCGCAAATCGTAATCGCATACCTTTTCAATGGTTTTGGCGGTGAAAAAGATCTTTGGATGCATAACAGTTTAGGATTTTGTATATATTTTGCGAATTATTACCCAAACCGGCAGCACAAAAGACTCCTTTTACGTTGAGAATACAATGTAATCAACCCCAATTTAGCCCAATAGAGTCGCATGTATTTAGTCAAGACGCCGAAATTTATTCAAAACTTATTTCCGAATTATATCTGGAGTATTCCCACTAGCGAAAAGGTGATGTATTTAACCTTTGATGATGGGCCAATTCCGGAAGTAACGCCATGGGTTATGGAAACCCTGGCCAGATACGAAGCGAAAGCTACCTTCTTTTGTGTAGGGGAAAATGTTGAACGGCATACATCTCTTTTCAAAGAACTTCAGGCGCAGGGTCACTCTGTAGGAAATCATACTCATAGCCATTTGAATGGCTGGTCATCAGAAAACCTCCCTTATTTCCATAATGTAAGGAATTGCGCTACCCTGGTTGAGTCTGACCTCTTTCGTCCTCCATACGGAAGATTGAGACCCAAGCAAGCTCAATTTTTGCAAAGACATTATCGTATCATCATGTGGGATGTGCTTAGTGGGGATTTCGATCATCGAATAACCGGGGAGCAGGTGCTTGGCAATGTGGTTATGAAATCCGGTCCTGGAAGTGTGGTTGTTTTTCACGATAGTTTAAAAGCAGAAAAGAATTTGCGTTATGCGCTTCCCCGAGTCCTCGAGCATTTTTCCTCGCAGGGCTTCCGCTTTGAGGCCTTGGCTCAAAATGAGTCACAAGTCGGCATATCAAAAGCATCCTAAGGCATTGTTTAGATTTTAAATATTAAGCCCCCTAGAGATCCTCAGTGGCTTTTGTTTTGTTTGGATGCCCAAAAGGATTATCATCGAGCATGAATTCCATCCTTAAGTATTTTCCCAACCTTTCTGAAAAACAGCAGGCGCAGTTTGCTCAACTGCCCGGTTTGTATAAGGAATGGAATGAACAGATAAATGTCATTTCCCGAAAAGATATAGACAACCTGGAGGTACATCATGTACTCCACTCTCTCTCCATTGCGCGATTGATAAATTTCAAACCCGGATCCCGGATCCTGGACCTCGGAACCGGTGGGGGCTTCCCTGGTATTCCCCTGGCGATTCTTTTTCCAGAGGTACAATTTTCGCTCATTGATGCACGTGGAAAAAAGATCAAAGTGGTCAATGCAGTAGCAGGTGAAATAGGATTAAAAAATGTCGAAGCCAAACATATCCGGGCGGAGGAACTGATTCCAAAAAAGGAAAAAAATAAAGATGCCTTTCGGTTCGACTTCGTCATTACCAGAGCTGTGGCAAGCTTAGATCAATTGATCCATTGGAGTACCCCTTTGATCCAGACGAAAGATCAGCACGCCCTACCAAACGGATTGATCGCATTAAAGGGGGGAAATTTAAAAGCAGAAATTAAGGCCATTCCAAAGGGTACTTACTCAGAGGTCACCCCGATCCACAAACTATTCCCGGAGCCCTTCTTCGAAGAAAAATACCTGGTGTACGTCCAGCGATAAAGAGTTTTCCACAGAAAGTAATTTGCCGAAGGGCTTTCTGTATTTTAGCCCGGCAAAAAATCACCTGAAATGATGTATCGTTTTTTAGGAGTGGTGCTACTGTGCTGCTTTTCTTTGGTCGTACAGGGCCAGATCACTTTCCCCAGTAACGGGGCTCCCGACGAACGGGAAGGCTTGATGGCGTTTACCAATGCCACTATCCACAAATCTTACAATCAAAAAATAGAGAACGCTACCCTACTAATCCGGGATGGAAAAGTAGAAGCTGTTGGACAGGGAATAAATATTCCTGATGGGGCCGTGATCAAGGATTGCAAAGGCATGACTATCTATCCCTCATTCATCGAATTGTATTCAAACTATGGGTTGCCTGAACCTACGGCAGCGGGGAAAGCTCCTCGAAGAAAACCACAGATGCTTTCTAATAAGAAAGGTGCCTTCGGTTGGAATGAAGCGATCAAACCTGAATTCAACGCCTCAGAAAATTTTTCTGCGAATGCAAAGGCAGCCAAGGAGCTTCGCAAGCTTGGTTTTGCAGTAGCCCAAACACATATGATGGATGGCATCGCCAGGGGAACCGGAGCAGCCGTCCTTTTAAGCGATGATCGAGAACAGGAAACCGTAATCAAAAGTGCCTCCGGAAATTTCCTGTCCTTCAAAAAAGGGAAATCAACTCAATCCTATCCTAATTCTTTGATGGGAGGGATCGCCTTGATTAAGCAAACCCAATACGATGCAGATTGGTATCGCCGGGAAGGAAAAAACAAAGAGACCAATCTAAGTCTCCAGGCCTGGAATGAAAACCAGTTTCTTCCTCAGTTTTTTGAAACCAGAGATCGCCTGGAAGCTTTGCGAGCTATCAAACTTGGAAAGGATCTATCCAAAAAATATATCATCCTTGGTTCCGGCGATGAGTATAAGAGAATTACGGAGTTGAAAGCAACCGGTGCCTCATTCATTGTTCCGGTCAACTTCCCGAAAGCGTTCGACGTAGAAGACCCTTACGATGCTCTGCAGGCCGACCTTCATGATCTGAGACATTGGGAGTTGGCACCAACGAATGCAGCCAGGCTGAAGGAAGCTGGGATTCAATTTGCTTTGACATCCCATGGACTAAAAAAGAAAGACAGCTTCATGTCTATGCTCCAAAAAGCGATTAAGCATGGACTTAGTGAAGAGGCGGCCCTACAGGCTCTCACTGCTACGCCAGCAGAGCTTATGGG
>JABDJM010000154.1 GCA_013002475.1 Saprospiraceae bacterium
CCAGAGGATGTTGCTGACTTTCTAATGAAAAGAGTCAGTAAGCGTTTTCCCTACAACATTACACGATAGACCGTTACAACTTCAAGAAGGAGGACGATATCACATCATGTCTGATCTTAACTTTAGCATGATAAGTGCCTGCAGGCCATTGGGAAATATCCAATTCAATATTTTGCTTCTTGCCTGAAAAGGTCCTTCGATGAACAAGATTTCCTTGAGAGTCTAAAACCACTAACTCAGACGATCTTTGCTCCTCCACATTCTCCCATGAAAAGGTGATCCTCTCTGTAGCAGGGGAGGGATAGGTATTTAGTCTTCGAGCTCCAGCAGAGGCAATTTCGTTCGTAGATGTAGGTCCTGTGGTATTCCCTTCGGTGAGGGAATCTAAAGGGTAGCTTTGGATGCCCCTTGCAAAGGTCCCAGCTACTAGTTCATTATTAAATGGATTATGGACCAGGTCAAAAACCAGAATGATTGGCATATTAGTTCCCAAGCGATGCCAGGAAACTCCTGCGTCCTGAGTTCCATAGACACCACCATCTGTCGCTACAAATATTATGGAGTCCTGGTATCCTTCTAAAACTTCAATATCATTGATCGCCAAATCTGGTAAATCGCCAGAGATATCTTCCCAGCTTCCGCCCTGATCTGAAGAGCGATGAAGCCTCGGTAAATTGTCATTGTCCCGATATCCGGAAATAGAAGCATAGACATGGCTCACCATATCTGGAGAAGCTTCTACATCAGTTATGTATTGATCAGGAAGACCTTCCGAGATGTCCTCCCAAACCAGGCCTCCGTTAGGGCTTTTCCAAACGCGACCATCTCCTGTCCCTGCATATAACAGGCCTTCCAGGATAGGAGACTCATGTAAGGCTGTGATATTATGGTAGCGATGTTGTTCTTCTGTGCCATCTGTTAGATCCTCTGAAATGGGATCCCAAAATGGAACCTCACCTTCTCCTTTATAAACGCGGTAAGTTCCTGCATATAATACTTCAGGATCATGGGGACTTATAAAATAAGGCATATCCCAGTTACGTCTATCGGCCCCATCGATCCCTTCATCTCCGGACTCCCATCCCTGGGCACCATCCAAACTGACTACTATATTTCCCCTTTGGGTTTCAGCAAAAACACGATTATCATTCAGGGGATCAAAGGCCATTTGAAAACCGTCGCCACCATAAATTCTAGGCCAGTCATCAATAATACTTGTGTTTCCTCCGGTGGACCCATTGTCCTGTGCACCTCCATAATAGAATTCCGGGATATGCGGATTGTAGGCTACCCGATAAAACTGGGTGGCAGGAATATTTTCTATATCCTCCCAGTTGTCCCCGCTCACATCCGCCTTGTAAAGGCCACCGTCCGTTGCCAGAAGAATTTTTCCGGAAGGAGTAAATACAAGATCATGCTTGTCGGCATGTACACTATACTCGAACCATGGTGGAGTACCCTCTGACCAAACCAGCCCATCACTTTGGGTTCGCCAAAGATCCACACCTAAGACATACAGATCGTCATCGTTAAAAGGATTTAAACGGATCTTACCAAAATACCATCCAAAACCACCAAGCGCATTCGGGGAGATCAAATTGTATTCGGGGTCAATGGGAATAGGATCCCAACTCATGCCGGCATTTTCAGATTTATAAATGCCCTCCAATTGGTAGTTGGAGGCTGAAGCATACTGCACATAAACTAAGCCTGGTGTTTGAGCCGAAAGTGCAAGCCCAATTCTGGAGTGGGCTGTCTGATTTGGTAGCCCCCCTTCCAGGAGCGTCCAGTTGGACCCTCCATCAATGGTCTTATAAACTTTGGCTCCAAGGCCGGAAGCAATACTCAAAGAATTATTTCTGATCCGGTCCCAACCTGCGGCATATAAGACCTGTGGATCAAAGGGATCCATAACTACATCACAAACTCCAGTTGAATCACTTAGAAACAGACTTTGAGTCCAGGTGGCACCACCATCATCAGATTTGTATAAGCCCCTGTCGTTGTTTTTCTCAAAAGGCAATCCCATCGTACCAACAAATAGATTATCTCCATTGCTGGGATCGACTATGATCTGGGAAATGATCCGTTGCTCTGTGAGACCTAGCTGCTCCCAACTAAAGCCTCCATCAACCGACTTAAAGATCCCGTTTCCAACATGAGGGTAACCCGAAATATTTGGATCGCCCGTCCCTACATAAACGATTTCAGGATTTGAAGGATCCAATGCTATATCACCAATACTTAAGAATAATTGATCATCAAAAATGGGAACCCAATTTTGTCCGCCATCGGTAGTTTTGAAAACTCCACCTCCGGCAAAGCCGATATAGATAATGTCTTCATTTTGTGGATGCAGGGCAATGGTGTTTATTCTGGCACCGATATTCCCGGGACCCTGTGTGGTCCATTTCTGATCAAAGCCTGGCTCAAGATCTCTGATCGCAGCCTGGAACTTTGCCTCACTTAAAGCATTTTCGAATGCTGGAATGGAAAACTTCCCATCAGGATAGGAGCGCTGTAGAAAAAACTCATCGCTGGGTTCGTACTTTTTTAAAAGACGATCCGGTTGGGTGGATACATTATTGCTTTCATGATTCGAAAAAATCAGGACTACAAGGCCAATACTCAGGCCCCAAAAGAGAAGGTGTTTCCACATGGAGTTGATGTTAGATCCTCCTAAATTAAGGAAGGATGTCTGTTATACAAATTCATGATGGTCCCAAATTCGATTTTGGAAAATACCAGTCATCATTCCTGTTTCATGACTGCCGAAACTCATTTTTTCTAATAGCCTTTTTACTTACATTTGCCCTTCTTAGAATTAGTCTAAATAAGGATGCTAACCATAAATGATCTCAAGGTGGGGGAAATGGCAATTGTGATGGAACTTCCAATTGGTTTGCCCTCAAAACAGACCTTACTGGTTCATGGCATCCACCTGGGTGGTAAGATCACGATGATCCAAAGTTATCCTTCTCAGGGCCTTAGTCTGATCTCTCATCATGGTCGCAGGATTGCGTTGCGATATGGAGATTGTAATCTGGTAAAAGTGACGAGGGTAGATGAATAAAGAAATTCTCTTGGTGGGGAACCCCAATGTGGGAAAAACCAGTCTTTTTAATTTATTGACCGGCCTGAATCAAAAGACCGGTAATTACGAAGGAGTAACCGTTGAGAAAAAAGTAGGTCGCTTCAACGGTCAGTTGATTATCGACCTTCCGGGAATAAAATCTCTCTGGGCAAGCAATCTCGATGAGATCATTGCGGCCCGGGAAATTCTAAACGCCAGGAATTCCGAAACACCTGTCCTTTTTATAGCCTCCGGAACAAAATTGGAAGAGAACCTTCTGCTCTTTTCTCAGATTGCGGATCTTCAAATTCCCATGGTCCTTGTTGTCAATTACAAGGATGAGTTGGAGAAAAACAATATCCAAATTGATATTGCAAAGTTGCGAAGCAAGATTGGTTGCCCGGTGGCTCTTGTAAATTCAAGAAGTGGAGATGGATTTGCTGAACTGCGGGAGCTTATTAGAAAGGAAGAATTTAATGTTCCCAATGCTTTCGCTCGTAGCCAGTTTGACAAGCAAGTGGGAGATGAGATCCAAAACCAATATGGGGCGGAGCTATCCAATTTCCTGGGGCAGGAAAATTCAGAAAGCGCGCCAGGGGCCATTGAGGATCTGGAGCGAAGGCACTTGATAATTCATACGATCCTTGAAGGCACAATTCAAATGCCTGAACAGTTTGCCCAGGACC
>JABDJM010000156.1 GCA_013002475.1 Saprospiraceae bacterium
GATCTGCAATTAGAAAAATTAGCAACTCTATACGGCCAAAAATTGTTCGCGCCTCTGAGGGGAAGGTATTCAATGTCCTCGGTGACATGCAAACTTTTAAACTAACAGGAAAGGATACTCATGGACAGTTTACCCTGATCGAAGAAGAAAACGAACCAGGCACCATGATTCCACCCCACATCCATACCCGGGAAGATGAAATATTCAAAGTATTGGAGGGAGAAATGGAACTAACCGTAGGCGATCAAACTACTATACTTAAAGCAGGAGATCTTGCTTTTGGACCACGAGGAGTTCCTCACAGTTGGAAAATTGTCGGTGACAAAAAGGCCAAAGTGATCCTAAGTGTTTTCCCGGCAGGAATTGAACATATGTTTGAAGAAATTGGGGGTTTACCTCCAGGACCTCCAGACCTTGAAAAGGTATCCGAAATATGTGGCCGATACGGAATTACCTTCTTAAAATGATGTGCTCACAAATGGATCTGAAAATCAGGTCCATTTGTCATTACTAATAGACACCTTTTTATTAATTCCTCTGAAGGGCCTTATGAACCGCTTCCAAAGCAAGAGGCTCCATCACCTTGTATCCTACCAGAGTAGGATGAACCTGATCATAGGTGAGTTCCTCCTTCAATCCTAGATTTCCATTTACCATTCTGGAAAAATAATCCAGATAGATTAAGTCCTTCTTTTTGGCATGATCCTCCATCATCTCATTAAGCCTTACTACCTTTTCTGCGGGCTCTAAGCCGGGTCGCCAGGGAAAATCCTTAGCCGGCAGCACAGATGATAACACCACCTTGATATTATTGGCCAGAGCGATCTCTACCATGGATTGAATATTATCAAAGATCATATCTAGTGTAGATGGCCCTGTATTCCCGGCGATATCATTTATCCCCGCCAGGATGACCACTACCTTGGGATTAAGGTCCACCACATCCTGTCGAAATCGAAGAAGCATTTGGGGAGTCGTCTGACCACTGATGCCTCGATTGATAAATCCATATTGGTGGAACATACTGGTGCTGTCCTGCAACCAACCCTCCGTTATTGAATTCCCCATAAATACTACGCGATCGGATTGATCAGGAGAAAGGATCAAGGAAGCATTTTCCTTTTTGAACCGTTCCAGACTTGCCCAATCCTGGGTAGAAACATTAGTTGCGAACAGCACGCTCAAAAAAGTCAACAAGAATAATTTTCGATTAATCTTCAGCATATCAAATGAGAATCTTTCAATAAAAATAATGCTTTACATACCTTTATTTCTATGACAAATAAAAACCAACCTAGTGTAGCCTACTTCTGTATGGAGTACGGGCTTGAGACTAATTTCAAAATGTTTGCCGGAGGCTTGGGCATCCTTGCCGGTGATTTCCTAAAAGGGGCGAAAGATGGCAACTACCCAATCGTTGGGATCGGTATTAAATGGAAGCAAGGTTACACCACACAGGTGATCAGTGAGGATGGAACCCCCATCGATACTTACCCTATTTATGATTATGATTTTTTGGAGGATACCGGCGTTATGGTGAAGGTTGACATTCGGAAAAGGCCCGTGTATTGTAAAGTCTGGAAGTGTATTCAATTTGGAAATGCAGATCTGTATTTATTGGATACTGATCTTCCTGAGAATGAAGACTCCTGGATCACTGGGCAATTATATGGTTGGTTTGGTGAAGAGCGAATTGCTCAGGAGATGGTGCTCGGAGTGGGTGGAGTCCGCGCCCTACGGGCGCTAGGCCTGGATATTGATATTTATCATTTCAACGAAGGACACGCGCTTTTTGCAGGCTTTGAACTCATGCGCGAAAAAATGGAAGCGGGTTCTGATTTTGAAAAGGCCTGGACGGATTCCAGAAAGGAGATCGTTTTTACCACCCATACTCCGGTTGTACAGGGGAATGAATCCCACCCCATCGATCGAATAATGTATATGGGTGCCAATATGGGTTTAAAAAGATCGGAGCTGCGGAAGCTCGGAGGTAATCCTTTCAATATGACGGTAGGTGGTTTGAGACTTTCCAAAAAGTCCAACGCGGTTGCCCAGCTTCACGGAGTCACTGCCAACAAGATGTGGCGAAAGATCAAAGACAAAGATGAGATTATCGCTATAACCAATGGGGTCCACCACGGGACCTGGGTAGACTCAGGGATGATCGATGCCTGCGAGAAAAACGATAATTCTCTTTGGGAAAGACATATGCATAATAAAGATGGGCTGATCCAAATAGTAAAAGAGAAAACAGGCATCGAGCTAGACCGGGAGAAACTCTTGATCGGGTTTTCCAGGAGAGCGGTTCCTTATAAACGATCCGATCTGATCTTTACCGATCCGGCGACCATCGATCCGTTGTTAGAAAGCCGCCGGATCCAACTAGTGTTTTCTGGAAAAGGGCATCCCTTGGATGATAATGGTAAAGCGATTGTCCGCCGGCTGGTGGAGATGCAACGAAAGTATCCGGGTGCGGTAGTTTTTCTTCCCAACTATGATATGGAAATCGGCGCACACCTAACTCGCGGTTCGGATGTTTGGCTGAATAATCCCCGCCGTCCAAAAGAGGCTAGCGGAACCTCCGGCATGAAGGCTGCTATGAATGGTGTTTTAAATCTGAGTATTCTGGATGGTTGGTGGCCGGAAGCCTGTGATCATGGAAACAACGGCTGGAAGATCGGAGATGAAAAAGTGCCGAGGGACCAGGACAAACAAGATGCAAAAGATCTAAAGGCCCTTTATCGGGTCCTTAAAAAGGATGTCATCCCCACCTATTACAAAAACCGGGAGAAATGGATCGGGATGATGCGTAACAGCATTCGAAATACCAAGGATGAATTTTCAGTAGATCGAATGCTGAAAGAATATTATGACCTTTTGTATTCGGCCTAGGCTTAGCTAACTAGCTTCACTTTTTGAGCAATTGGGCCTTTTGGTCCCATTCCGATCTCGAAGGTGACTTTGTCGTTGGATTGGATCTGTACTTCACCCAGGTGCTCAACGTGCACGAAATAACTTTCCTGCGTCATTTTATCTATGATAAATCCGTAGCCTTTTTCGTCATTGAAAAATTTAACACGGCCTTCTCTTTCAGTGGGCTCGTCTTCAACATCGCCAGCTTTAGGAGTGCTGATCTCAATACTCTCGAGTTTTACTTCTACCCTCTTTTCGGCTGGCTCAGGAACCAG
>JABDJM010000162.1 GCA_013002475.1 Saprospiraceae bacterium
GAGCTCGCCTATGATCCAACATTTTGTCCGGGTGAGTCAGAGCTAATAAACGGGACCCTATACAATGAGGCAAACCCAACTGGCTCAGAAACTTTGACAGCTGAAAGTGGCTGTGATTCCGTAGTTCAGGTTAGTCTTACCTTCTTCAGCCCCATTTCTACAAATTATTCAAATTCATTGTGTCATGGTGAGTCAGAAATCATCAATGGGAATACATATAATGAAGGAAATGCAACAGGAACTGAAATATTCACTGCGCAAAATGGATGCGATTCAACAGTCAATATAAACCTGATATTCTTCCCGGCCAATGTGACCAATTATTCAAATGAACTTTGTGAAGGTGAATTTGAGGTGATTAATGGGAACACTTATAATGAAGGAAACGATTCTGGAACAGAGATCTTTACAGATCAAAATGGCTGTGATTCTACCGTTAATATCAGCTTGTCATTTCTCTCAAATGTGAGCACGGCTTTTTCCCCAACCCTTTGCCCGGGTGAGGCCGAAAACATAAACGGTACTCTTTACAATGCTTCAAATCCTTCGGGAACGGAAGTCCTGTTGGCATCAAATGGATGTGATTCAACAGTAAATGTTTCTCTTTCTTTTTATACTCCGATAATCACAAATTATTCGAATGAACTTTGCTCGGGAGCTTCCGAAAACATCAATGGGACAGTTTATGATGAAGGCAATCCCACCGGGACCGAAGTTTTTACTGCACAGAATGGTTGTGATTCAACGGTCAATATCACGCTAATTTTTGTCGGACAAATTGAGATCACTTATAATCCAACATTCTGTCCGGGTGAGTCAGAGCTAATAAACGGGACCTTATACAATGAGTCAAACCCAACTGGCTCAGAAACTTTGACAGCTCAAAGTGGCTGTGATTCCGTAGTTCAGGTTAGTCTTACCTTCTTCAGCCCCATTTCTACAAATTATTCAAATTCATTGTGTCCGGGTGATTCAGAAATCATTAATGGGAACACCTATAACGAAGGAAATGCAACAGGAACTGAAATATTCACTGCACAAAATGGATGCGATTCAACAGTCAATATTAACCTGGTATTCTTCCCGGCCAATGTGACCAATTATTCAAACCAGCTTTGTGAAGGTGATTTTGAGGTGATCAATGGCACAATCTACAATGAAGGAAACAATTCAGGAACAGAGGTCTTTACAGATCAAAATGGCTGTGATTCTACCGTTAATATCAGTTTATCATTTCTGTCAAATGTGAGCATGGCTTATTCCCCTTCCTTTTGTCCGGGGGATTCTGAAGTAATCAATGGTACCCTTTACGATTCTGGAAACACATCTGGCACTGAAACCTTCACAGCCCAGAATGGCTGCGACTCTATTGTAACCGTTGCAATTTCATTTTACCCGCCAAATAACACCAACTATTCGAACACTCTTTGTCCGGGAGGTTCAGAGTTGATCAATGGAACGATATACAGTGAATCAAATCCTTCCGGAGTTGAAATTCTAAATTCACAAAATGGTTGTGATTCAACGGTCAACATCTCTCTGAACTTTTTTGCCCCCAATACTTCCAACTACACGAATACCTTGTGCCCCGGTGAATCGGAGGTTATCAATGGAAATACCTACAGCGAGAGCAATCCAACGGGTACTGAAATCTATTCTGACCAAAACGGATGCGACTCAACGGTTTCCATTTTCCTTTCCTTTTTTCCAGAAACTACATTCAACTACGAGCCAGAGTTTTGTCCTGGAGATTCAGAGATGATCAATGGTACACTTTACAATTCGTCGAATCCCACGGGAACAGAAATATTTGTTGACCAAAATGGTTGTGATTCAACGGTGGTGATCAGTGCAAATGTTCTGCAAAATGCAACTGCCAATCTCGTTCAAACCCTATGTCCGGGAGAGTCCCTTACTATAAATGGCAACCTATACGATGAAAGCAATCCGACAGGAACAGAAACCTTTGTCGGTCAAGCAGCCAATGGTTGTGATTCCTCTTTGGTGATCAACCTGCAATTCAGACTGGCAAACGAAACAACCTTCAACCCTATATGGTGCCCTGGCCAATCGGTCCAGGTTAATGGAACCACATACAATGAAAGTAACCCCTCCGGAACTGAAATATTCTCAGGGGCAGACCAGAACGGTTGTGACTCCATCGTGATAATAGATCTGACATTCAATTCAACTCCTGAAGGGTTTTTGAATCCAACTCTTTGTCCAGACGAATCCGTTGTGGTGAACGGAACTCAATATGATATTTCAAATCCTTCAGGGAGCGAGTTGCTGACAGGGGCAGGTAGTAGTGGTTGTGATTCTCTCGTAAACATTGACCTAAGTTTTTTCACAGCAAGTACTGTTGAATATTCTCCCACCTTCTGCCCGAATGGATCCGTTACTATCAATGGTGTATTATATGATCAAAGTAATCCTGCTGGTACCGAAATTTTGAACGATCAAAACGGGTGCGACTCTACCGTTCAAATCAATTTGAATTTTTTCTCAACAGTTGAAACGAATTATTCTCCAACCTTCTGTCCAGGCATCAGCGAGATAATCAATGGAACTGTATACAGTGAATCCAACGCAACGGGAACAGAAATCTTTCTTGATCAAAATGGTTGTGATTCAACTGTGCTGGTGAATCTTTCTTTCTACAATGAAATCTCTGAAGACTATGAAAAAACTCTTTGTCCCGGAGACAGTGAAATGATCAATGGGACCTTGTACGCTGCTTCGAACCCAACCGGTACAGAGGTATTCACAGCTGCAAATGGCTGTGACTCAACACTGCAAATTTCTATTAGCTTTTACAATCCCATCGAGACTGATCACTCGCCTACCCTTTGCCCCGGGGAGTCCGTTGTAGTGAATGGGACAACCTATAATGAATCAAATGCGAGCGGCACAGAAATCCTCCTTGCTCAAAATGGTTGCGATTCGACAGTAATGATATCCCTTGGATTTTATACTCCTGTGGAGTTCAATTACTCAAATACTCTATGTGCAGGGGAATCTGAGTTAATCAATGGAACGCTTTACAATGAAGGAAATCCTGTTGGTACAGAAACACTTACCTCCTCCAATAGCTGTGATTCTACCGTCTTTATTTCTTTGACCTTCACAGAAACTTATGAAGTAGATTACGCTGACATGCTTTGCCCTGACGGAGAGATCCAGATCAATGGAACTACCTATAATGCATCCAATCCCAATGGAGATGAGCTAATGGCTTCCTCTGCAGGTTGTGATTCTTTAGTGCATATTTCTTTGGCCTTTTACTCTCCAATTGAAGAGAACTATTCAAACATTCTCTGTCCCGGAGAATTTGAGGTGATCAATGGCACCATATATAACGCCACCAATGCTAGTGGAACAGAAATCATGTTAGCTGGCAATGGTTGTGATAGTATTGTCTATGTTTCCATCGGTTTTTCCAATCCGATAGAAGAAGATTATGAGGCTCAACTTTGCTCTGGTAATAGTTTGATCGTAAACGGGACACTGTATGATGAATCTAACCCCTCAGGTACAGAAATAATGACCGCCAGTAATGGCTGCGATTCAACAGTAAATGTGAATCTAAGTTTTGGAAGTGAGATCATAACTAATTATGAGTCCAGCTTCTGTCCGGGAGAAAGTGTTTTGATAAACGGTACGGTTTACGATGAATCAAATCCAAATGGATCCGAATTTTTCGCTGGAGGTGGAAGTGGGGGATGCGATAGCACTGTACTGGTTGACCTTGCTTTCTTTGAAAACCCTGAGACCCTGATAGACCAAAGTATCTGCCAGGATGAAGCCCTAAATATCAATGGGACGATCTATGATCAGGATAACCCATCGGGACAAGAGGTATTGGTAAGCCAGGCTGCCAATGGTTGCGATTCGGTCCTGGTAATAAACCTTTCTGTATACTCTGAAGCTAGCAGCAATTTTGAGGAAGACCTATGCCAGGGAGAGGAGAGACTTATTAACGGTTCTCTGTACAATGAGGGAAATCCTTCAGGAGTCGAGGTCCTTGATAATGCATCACAATATGGATGTGATTCCCTGATTTTTGTTCAACTAAGTTTTGTTGAAACTGATACGACCATTATTCTTGACTCATTATGCGCAGGAGACAGCCTAACGGTCAATGGGACAGTTTACGATCAGGATAATCCTACAGGCACTGAAGTCATCCCGAATGCAGATTGTGATTCAGTGATAATTGTTTCCCTGACATTTTTTGAAACAGCTGTTTTCGAGATAACAGAATACTATTGTGATTCTACCGAAATGGAGGTGGGTGGAGAAATATTTGGACCTGACAATCCCGAAGGTACTGTTCTTCTGGAGGGGCAATCACAGGTTGGTTGTGATTCCATGATCATCGTTTCTCTAACTTATTCCTTCCTTTCAGATGCCTATCTGGGAGACACCATGTGCTTTGGGGAATCAATGATGATCAACGGTACAGCCTATGATGCCCAAAACCCCTCAGGCACTGAAGTATTAGTCGGGCAAGGCCAGGGAGGTTGTGATTCGACGGTGGTGATTGATCTGACCTTCCTTTCAGAGATCATAGACACAATGCTTGGTCCTCTTTGCTTCGGGGAAATCCTGGTAATCAATGGCAATACTTATGATAGTCTGAATACCTCAGGGATAGAAACCATTATTGGTGGAAGTGCCGAGGGCTGTGACTCTACAGTGGTGCTAGATCTAAGCTTCCTGGGACCTATAAGCACAGACTTTGTAGAGGATCTATGTACCGGAGCATCTATCGACATCAATGGCACCTTGTATAACGCCAGCAATCCGAATGGTCAGGAATTATTTGTCGGTGGGTCGTTTTATGGTTGCGATTCCCTTGTGAATATTGACCTAAGCTTCACCCAGGTTTTTGAATTGGACATCGT
>JABDJM010000183.1 GCA_013002475.1 Saprospiraceae bacterium
GTACCCGAGGTAGGATCTAACTGCTTAACCAGAATTTTGGCCAGAGTAGTTTTCCCCTGACCATTTTGTCCTACAAAGGCAACCCTATCTCCGCGATCCAGCCTAAGGTTGATACCCTTCAGAACATGCAAATCGCCATAGCTTTTGGAAAGGTCCCTAGTCTGAAGGGCAACTGCACCGGATCTAGGAGCCGGAGAAAATCGCAACTTAAAGGCGGCGGTGTCTTCCTTCAAAACCTCAAGCCTTTCCATTTTGTCAAGCTGCTTTTGCATACTCTGGGCCATCTTGGTTTTTGTAGCCTTGGCCATAAAACGGTTGATCGTTTTTTGCTTTTCGGCTATCAACCTATTCTGGTTTTCAACGGCGGCAATCAAGATCTCCCGCCTTTCTTTTCTTTGCACAAGATATCCGTCATAGCCCTTCTCATAAATATCAAGTCTGCCCAACTCAATTTCCACTGTCCGATTAGTCACATTATTTAAGAATGAACGGTCGTGCGAGATCACAATAACGGCACCGGCATAATCCTTAAGGAATTCCTCCAGCCAAATAATAGATTCTATGTCCAGGTGATTGGTAGGCTCATCCAGCAGCAGGAAGTCAGGCTTTTGCAAAAGCATTTTAGCCAGCTCAATTCTCATTTGCCAGCCTCCAGAAAATTCTGTGGTCTGACGATCCATATCCTCCTTCTTGAAACCCAGTCCCTGAAGGACTCTCTGCGTATCACCCTCCATACTGTGTCCACCGAGCATTTGAAATTGCTCAGTCGCTTCAGCCAGTTCGACTAAGATCTGGTTATAAGAATCGGACTCATAATCAGTCCTCTCCCCAAGTTCAGTGTTAATCTTATCAATTCGCTTTTCGATTTTCAGCGCTTCCTCGAAGGCTTTTAAAGCTTCCTCCATGACGGTGTTGCCGGAGGGCATCTCCATTTCCTGGTGCAAAAAGCCAAGCGATGTGGTTGCCGGACGATCAATAACCCCGGAGGTTGGTGCAAACTCACCAGAAATGATCTTTAGGAGGGTTGATTTACCAGCCCCGTTTCGACCAACCAGTCCGATCCGATCGCGGGATTTCACAACCAAATTCACGGAGTCCAAAAGGACCCGATCCCCAAACTTTACTAAAATGTTGGAAGCGTTTAACACGGGGGCAAAAATAAGATTAAAGGAATCTTAATTCCAGCTTAATGGATCTTTGATCTGAGCTATCACTGAATAATTTTTGCCCTTATGCTCCATGGCAGACTTCCACAAGTTTGTGGGTCTGTTCTTAACCAAATAATTGGCGTCCATTTCTCCTGGAAGCCAGGAACCAAAATCGATCTCTTCGTTGATCTGACCATCAGACCATCCTGAATATCCAAGAAAGAATCTTATGTCACTGGGCCTGACCAGTTCAGACCTGATCAGAAACTTGAGCTTTTCAAAATCTCCTCCCCAAAACAAACCCGGTACTACGGGCATGCTTTCATCCAGAATATGGCCAACTGTGTGCACATAGTGAATAGTATCTGTCCCCACAGGGCCTCCATAATAGACTGGGGCTTTAAACTCTGGGAAATCAGGAAGAAGTTCCTGCACCTGCATATTCAATCCTTTGTTCAAGATAAAACCGACTGACCCTTCCTGCTCATGTTCGCAGATCAGGATCACAGCCCTCTTGAAATGCGGGTCAACCATAAATGGTTCTGCAATTAGAATTCCACCTTTTGAAATCTCAAGCATAACGTAAATCATTAAGGTTTTCCGCTTGCTAAAAAGCAACAGATCGTTGTCAACTTTGGTTTAGGATGTGTAGGTGATTTAAATTTTGGCAGACGGGGTAATAGCCAACTATTATTACAAATAAGCAAAAAAGAATAATACGATGCAAGTGGTGACAGTGGCTGAAAAGAATAAAAAAAGGTTAAATAGCTTCAATTGGAAGCTTCCTATCAATCTTCAATAGTAGGCCCCTGAGGACTTTTCCATTGCCTCCTACTTCATAAAAGCTTGAAAAACCGTCTTCTATAAGCTGCTTCATGGTTTGGGTCCATCTAACCGGAGCTGTCAACTGGGCCACCAATTGTGTTTTGATAATTTCCGGGTCCGTTTCACCTTTTGCAGAAACATTTTGGTAGATCGGGCATTTAGGTACCCGAAAAGGGGTAGCCTCAATGGCAGCGGCAAGTTCCGCCCGGGCTGGCTCCATTAGAGGTGAATGAAAAGCTCCTCCTACCTTGAGCATCACAGTTTTACGAGCTCCGGCCTCAAGTAATTTTTCAGAAGCCTTGCTGACCCCTTCTACTGAGCCTGAGATCACTATTTGACCCGGGCAATTGTAATTTGCAGGAACAACGACCTCGTCTACCTGAGCACAAATTTCTTCTACTATATGATCGTCTAAACCCAAGACGGCAGCCATAGTTGACTCCTGTGCTTCACAGGCCTTTTGCATCGCAAGAGCTCGTTGATAAACCAGCTTTAGCCCACCCTCAAAATCAAGTACATCTGCAGCAACGAGGGCAGAAAATTCTCCCAAAGAATGCCCAGCTACACCAGCAGGTTGAAAAGCATCTCCAGCCATTTTGCTTTTGATGACAGAGTGCAGAAAAATAGCTGGTTGGGTAACCTTGGTCTGTTTTAATTCTTCTTCAGTTCCATTGAACATCACCTCAGCAATATCAAACCCCAGGATGTCATTAGCCTGAGCAAATAGAGAACGAGCTTGTTCGCTAGACTCATATAAGTCATTGCCCATGCCCGCAAACTGGGCTCCTTGTCCCGGAAATAAATATGCCTTCATAAAATAGTCTAATGTAATCGTGAACTAATCAGGTTTAAGAACTCATTTCTGGTCTCAACCTCCTTGAACTGGCCAGTAAAAGCCGAGGTAGTAGTTACGCTATTTTGCTTTGATATTCCCCGCATCATCATACACAGATGTTGCGCTTCTATAACAACGGCAACCCCTTGAGGTTCCAGCGTATTGTCAATCGAATGCAGAATTTGGTCTGTTAATCGTTCCTGTACCTGCAATCTTCTTGAGAATACATCCACTACTCTGGGAATCTTACTTAGGCCGACAATCTTTCCATCCGGGATATAAGCCACATGGACTTTTCCAAAAAACGGGAGCATGTGGTGTTCGCAAAGAGAATATAGTTCGATATCCTTTACGATCACCATTTCCGAGTAATCCTCCGAAAACATGGCAGAACGAAGAATCTTCTCCGCATTCTGATAATACCCGGATGTCAAAAACTGGATGGCCTTGGCAGCTCTTTCGGGGGTTTTGACCAAACCCTCCCTTTTGGGGTTTTCTCCCGTTTGCCTTAAAATATCATGGTAATCCTTTATCAGTTTATCGGTTACCTTTTTATCGTAGGATTCTCTCTTTTTATAAGACATAATAATTTATTCTCCCAGGAATTCTGCGTAGATCGTGGCAGTTTCATGAAGGCGGATTTTGTGTAGTTCACAACCCTCCAAAGCACCCTGTAAACGTTTCCAAAAAAGGATAACCAAATTTTCGGTAGTTGGTTGAGTCCCTTTTGGTATCCAATCCACATCCAAATTGAGATTTCTATGGTCAACCTCCTCAATGATATTCGCCTTAATGATCTTGCTTAGCTTTTTTGCATCGATTACAAAGCCTGTTTCAGGGTCGGGATTTCCTTTTACAGTGACATGCAGTGAATAATTGTGGCCATGCCAGTTCTTATTGGCACATTTCCCAAAAATCTCCTTGTTTTTCTCCTCAGACCAGTTTTCCACCCAGAGTTTATGGGCACAATTAAAACGTTCAATCCTTGTCAAATAAACCATTATAAAGGCTTTTAAAACCAGGGCCAAAAGTACAATTTTCCAAGTAAAGGCTCCCTTATCGTTTTTCGGATGCCATTTATCTAAATAGCAGCAATTCAACCCCTTAACAAGCTATTTTTAGGTGATGTCTAAGACTTTGGATAAAAACCTGCAAAGCAACTTGTATAGTTTGCTGAGCCGAAGGATGGTCTACCATGGCCTTTTCTGGCTGGGGCTATTCCTGTTTTTGATGTATTTGGATCAAACTCAACAGACCCTAGCATCCAAAGCAAGCATTGAGATGATCAATCTTGTGTTCTATGCAGGTATAGTTTACTTCAATTTATTTTACCTCATACCACGGTTTTTAAGCGAAAAGAAATTCATCCGCTATTCCTTATTGTTGTTTTTAACCGCACTGGCGATTACTCCCATCAAAATGCTGGTCTTGTATTTCATCTTCGATGGACAAGGCCAGGCTCAGGCACAATTGATCCAGGATCAGCCGATCTACTTTTTGAGTTCATTCCTGATAGCCGGAGGCTCCACCGTCCTCAAAGTTTTTTCTGACTGGGTACGCTATCAAAGGGATCGACAGATCCTTCAAAC
>JABDJM010000215.1 GCA_013002475.1 Saprospiraceae bacterium
GATCAATAGCGCACCACTGGTCAACCATTCCTTGTAGTGTTGTAGAATAAACCAATCATAAGTACCATGCAAAAGGGAGGCAAACAATAAGCCCCTACCTATCAGAGGCCAATTCAACTTCGTTCCCGATTGGGCCATACCGAAAAAGTAACCAAGGATAATTGCGAACACAGCATGAGCCGGTACGGCGGTGAAAGATCTTACCACGATTGTTGAAAAGGGATAGATGTAAGCGTAAATGATATTTTCGATGAGGGCAAAACCCATAGCTATCAGGACTGAGTAAACGATTCCCTGACGAATGTTTTTGATCTTTCCCGAAAAATATTGAAATGCGAAAAGCACGAGGAGTTTGAAAAACTCTTCTCCAAAACCTACAAGTATGAATGCCACAAACCAGAGTTTCCAGGCCGCATCGGAATCCTGATCTCCCAGCAGAAACTCGATCCTTTCAAAGTAAAGCGCTGGCACAACACTTATGAATCCCAATGCCAGGGCAAATGCCAACCAGGACCATGGTCTTTTCTTAAGGTTGCGAATAGCGACCGCTATTATCAGTAAAGAGGGGAGAACTGCGAATATATATCCGAGGATATTCAATTAGATAAAGTGCTTTTAACAAAAGAGAGAAACTCAAGGATTATACTCCTTAATCTCTCAGGAGATTCAAATGGAGACATATGACCAACTCCGGGAATAATTTCTAACTGACAGATGGAAGAGTAGGAGCCCTGATCCACAAGTTTGTCAAAGTCAATGAGTTCGTCTAGTTCACCCACGACAACTAAAACCGGAGTATGAGTTTTGGTAAGCACATCAGTTCTTGCAGGCCGACTTTTCATTGCCGATAATCCTCCGGTTATGCCTTCGTTTGAATATTGACAGGCATGCAAGGTCAACTCATCCACCAAAAAACCATTTGATCGTGAAAAACGATCAGGAAACAAGGCGGGGATCAATTGCTTTACGTACAAGGAAGAACCAAATTGATTTATAAAATCGATACTCTTCTGCCGACCGGCCTTGCTTTCGGGACTATCTTCTAAACCGTGGCTGTTTATTAAAGCCAGGCCGCGTAAGCGCCCGGGGCGTAATTCTCCTAAAGCGAGTGAAACATATCCACCCATACTATGTCCGAAAGCATAAAACTGTGAAACCTTTAGGTGGTCCAGTAATTCGACAAGTTGCTCAGCGTATCCTTTGATGCTCGCTTGCTCACTGGAGGGAGATTTACCAAAGCCCGGCAGATCAACCAGGACACAATAGTAGTCGGTAAATCCTTTTTCCAATAAACCCTCCCACATTCTAAGATCTTCACAAAATCCATGAATGAAAACCAGGCAAGGATTATTCCTTGACCCAATAGTTTGATAATGTAGCTGATCGTTAAATAACTGCATCTAACTCAAATGTAGGGATTTTGCGTTCTTGAGTTTCTCGAAAAGATCATCATACTTTGTGATGCTATTCTTCCAATCGTAACGTGCTACAAATTGGGAAAGATCTTGAGCTATCCTTGTTTGATACCCCACCTCAAAAAGGTCTTTCAACCTAACGAAAAATTCATCCTCTGATGTGTAAAAAACCTCCTGATGGTAAGCTGCCGGGATATGTTCCGGATAAGCCAGCCTTTTTGGCAAAATTGGAAAAACACCAGAACTAATGGCTTCCACAACCGAGCCACCAAAGAAATCCTGATTCGAAGAAACTGGGATGAAATGAGCCTTTGAAACCCAATCCAGGTATTCCTCGCGACTCTCGACGGAGCCAAACTGCAGGATCTTGTCTTTGAGTTTACTTTTTGCAACCGAAAAAATTTCCGGGACACGACCATATTTTTTCCCTAGAACGATTAACCCAAAATCAAACCCACTGTCCTGAAGTGAGAACAGCGTATTGAAAAACAGATCGGGGTTCTTGTCATATTCCCACCTATGGTTCCACAAGAAAATGGGCTTCGCCCCTCTTTCCTTTTCTGAAAACCCGGGAAGATCGATACCCAGGTGAAGCACAGACGAACGCCGCCTTATAGTCGATATCTCATGTTTGTTATGATGGTCTGGAAACTGGTCCAGGTATCCACCAAGAGCATCCAGAAATTCTTGTAGGTGAAAATTTGAATTGAATAAAACATGATCAGCTGCCAGGCTGGAAGTGAAGTTGATCCAGGAATAATGATTATCTCGTTTGAGTGCGGGGTCCGGATCTGTCGGCGACCAGGGATAGGTTAGTTGATTTTCATGGAAATAAACTATCCGCGGAATGGAGGGATCCAAACGGCTGATTCCGCAAAAGGTCGCCAGGTCCAACATGTCGGTGGCCAATATCAGATC
>JABDJM010000227.1 GCA_013002475.1 Saprospiraceae bacterium
GTGGACCTTACCTCTCTGGCTTTTGATTCCGTGCTTCCAGGCTTTCGTTACATCTTAACAATAGCCATCATTTTGTTTGCATTTTCGACTATGATTAGCTGGTCTTATTACGGCCTTCAATCCTGGAAATTCTTGTTCGGAAGAAGTCGCCAGGCTGATTTAGCCTACAAGGTATTATTCCTTCTTTTTGTAGTCATAGGTGCTGCAGCTACCCTTGATGCGGTTATCAAATTTGCGGATGCCATGATCCTTGCTCTGGTTTTCCCAAATATGATAGGTTTGTTCTTCCTGTTTCCAAAAGTTAAGGAAGAGCTCAACAAGTATTTGACAGCCATCAAGCGCTAGACACATTAGAATCCTAGCTTGAAAAGCCCTTAATCTTCATGGTTAGGGGCTTTTCATATTAGGAAAATATTCGCTGGAAAATTACCTTCCGATGGGTATTCATCCCGTCTTCACTGCCCTTACTTTTGTAAAAGCTTCTCTATTCCTACACTCTTCCTACTTACAAACTTTTACCGAACTCCGATTTTATGTGCCTTACTGCCATCAAAGCGCGGTTTTCAATTTTGTTATTGGGAGCCTTTATCTTTTCAGCCACGAGTTTTGGGAAAACTATCCATGTTGACATCAACGCACCTGCTGCAGGAGATGGCGTGTATTGGTCAACGGCATTCACGGATTTGCAAGATGCACTTGCCATAGCAGTGAATGGTGATATGATTCTTGTAGCGGAAGGAACTTACCTCCCAACGCCTTCAGGAGTTAGAACAATCTCCTTTAACCTTGTTAGCGGGGTAACTTATTTGGGAGGGTTTACCAGTACTGATACCTTATTATCACAAAGAAATTGGATTACCAATAAAGTCATTCTTTCAGGAGACCTTGCGGGTAATGGCAGCAATGCATCAAACAACATAGATAATTCCCACTCAGTCATATACACTACCGCTTCTGATGCAAGTCTAATTTTTGATGGCTTTCATATCATCGGTGGAAATGCTGACAATGATTGTTTTACAGGCCCATCAACAGCACGCTCCGGAGGAGGATGGTTCAACGATGGTTCTTTCACTGGTGGTAGCTCAACTCCAACCATAAAAAACTGCAAGTTCGTTTCGAATTTCGCAGGTTGCTCAGGCGGAGGAATGTTTAACGACGGAAACTCAAGTGGAAATGCTTCTCCATCCTTTGAGAATGTAAGTTTTGAAGGAAACTTCGCATCAGAGGCAGGTGGGGCAATTTACAACAATGGTAACGCCGGGAATGCAAGCACAAGTTTTATTAATTGCAAGTTTATGGGGAATGGTGTGGACACTACCATGGCCTCAGCCACCTATGGTGGAGCGCTATATAACTTTGGAAAATCCGGGATTGCTAATGCAACCCTAATAAATTGCCTGGTTTCAAACAACTATTCATTTGCCGGTGGGGGTATGTACAACTTGGGTTCTACCAGTGGGAGTGCAAGTCCTTCTCTTATCAATTGCACCTTTTACAATAATGTGGCTATGCAAAACGGAGGTGCTTGCTATGTGAATGCTGGTGACGCAGGTGATATGGGAGTATCCATCGCGACAATCAGAAATACCATTTTTGATGCGAACCACGCAGGCCCATTTGGCGGTGATGTATTCCGAAATAATAACGGTTCCGTAGTTATTGATTATTCACTGGCTGATGTAAATGATTGCAGTGAAATTGCTGCAGGAGATCCTGCCACATGCAATTTGGGTATGATCTACAATATCGACCCGGTTTTCACCAATCCGGGTGATGAGGACTTTACGCCAGCCGACGGATCACCAGCTATCAACCAGGGATTGAATGGAATTAATGGTACTACCGTTGATATAGTTGGCAATCCAAGAGTCCAGCAAAGTAGTATTGACATGGGCGCTTTTGAAAGCCCATTTGGTCCGCTACCCGTTGAGTTGATCCAATTTGAGGCAACTTTGCTCGAAGGAGAGGTTGCCATTGATTGGGTGACTGCTTTCGAAATCGACAATGATTATTTTGAAGTACTTCGCTCAAACGATGGAGTTCGATTTGAGAGTATAGGAATGATAAAAGGAAGTGAGACTTCAAATCAATATCACCAATACAGACTTATTGACAAAGCTCCCCTACCAGGATTGAACTACTACAAACTGAAGATCGTCGATTTCTCAAGAAATGTCGATTTCAGTCCCGTTAGATCGATACATGTAAACGAAGCATTTGTAACCGTTTTTCCAAATCCTGCTTTTGAAGAACTATTCATTAGCGTAAGAGGTACGGTAAAAGGGAAGGCAAAATATTACATCTACAATCTTTTTGGACTACAACTACAGAGTGGCTCTATCCAGATAAACGAATCTTTAGAAACCACCCCTATTAGTCTTTTGGAGGAACTGGATGCAGGTCCCTACATTATTTATGTAGACTTTGGGACCCAGCAAAACCAGGCCTTCCGGTTTATTAAAAGCCGTGACTAGTCCCCCTTCATAAACCAAAACTTATGAAGGCTTTTGTAACTATCCAAGGATGGATAGCTGTGTTTTTGTGTTTTTCATTTTTGATCGATAATCATGGGCCATCAGGCCAGATGAATGATTGGTCGACATTAGTATCCGCACAAGAAGGAAAGCTCCAGCTCGATTTGAAGATCCGCGAATTCCCAAATATCGGGGAGGAAGAATGGATCAATCTCCAATTGAATAATGATTACCAAAAGACGCTTGACATCACCAACGCAAGGATGGAGGTCAGGATAATGGCGGTTGATCAAAATGGAAAAAAGATAACAGAGGGTTTCTTCTCCTCTGAAGATCCATCCGAGATATTCAATCTGCCATCTAGTATCAGTCCTTTCGATTCACCTCAGATC
>JABDJM010000251.1 GCA_013002475.1 Saprospiraceae bacterium
TCGTAATGTGCTTCTTGTGTCATAGATTATTTCAATGTCAAAGGGCCAAAAATGCCAGCATCGATCCACCCTCTGTTTTTGTCCTCTCCTTCTACGATCGTTGATCCTATAAAATGTTCTCGCTCTGTAGAATGGTCATTATCGCAATATGCAATAGCAAACCCGAGTAACTTATTCTTTTGCAAAATAACGGTTGGATTCTCTGCCCGACCATCCAGGTATTCATCTGTGTATACCCGCATGGCGACTTCCCAATAAGAAGTATTTCCCTGCTGTGTTCTTTTACAATGAATATGATGATCGTAATAATGCGCCAGGGAGTCCGGACCAATGTCCGCCACTTTATAGTCCAGGGCTATATGGTAGGCAAAAGCATTATGGTTATACTGGTGGTTTCCCCCAGACCTGTCTTCATCAATAAATATTTCCAGGCAGTCATCGTCCCAATACTTTTTCAAGCCATCTTCGTGGATGTCGATCAGGGTGTCATCCTGGATCTCAGCTAACACATAGATATGCTCCTCGTCCCAGGAAATTTTGTAGCGGCCGGAAAAATCTTCGGCTGACCAAGGCTTATTAATCCAGTCCTGGTCCATGGGGTACCAGGTAGCCGTGTCCCAACAAGCATCATCTGGAACTCCATCAATCTCTGGGGCGGTGTTGGCTTTTGTTGCAGAGAAATTGCGCGGCAAAGCGCCGTCGGGTTCATTTTTCTTTTCTGTGGAGCAGGAAAGAAGTAATACCAGAAATACAAGAAAACCTAGCCTCATTTTTTCCGCTAATATAGGATAGGAAATCAGTAGGTGACCCTAACTAGCTTAAGACGGTTCCTTTTTTCACTGGGAACGATGACTTCATTGGAGGTTATTTGAAGAGCATCCTGGAACCGAAGCCGCAATTCCTGGTCATCGGTAGAAAGGAGAGCATTCCTGTCTGACTGTCCATCAGCCCGAACCACATACTCACTTACAGTTGTTTCACTCTTGATGTCATCGTTGAAAAGCAAGCGTATCCGGCTGGGTGTGGTAAGAGTAAAAAACGAAGAATACACCGCCCCATCATCCTGAGAATATTGTTTCTTATGAAGAACGTCATGCCAGAAGTAGCTTCCATCCGGATTGAGAGAAAGGGCAATTACATCATCATAATAATGATCAACGATAAAGCCGGTTCCATTGCGCCCAACGTACCCACCGGAGCCGCTTGCCAGTCTGCGTTCGGTGATTTTCGTGCGCTCGAAAAAGATCATAAATCCACCATCCCGCCGAAGAACAAGGTCTCTCACTTCGATCTCTGATATTCCCTTTTCTTCATCAAGGCCCTTTCCGGCTATGCCTGCAATAAAATCATCCGTAAACTCTGTGGTCTGAAAAAAGTAATCGCGATCATTCCAGACATCAATGGATAGCATAAAATAACCATTCGCCCTGGAGCGATTATTAATAGAATACATGCCTCCGGCGGTCATTTGCTTGTTTACATTATCGTACTTCCAGATGATATCGTAAAATAGGTAATCAGGGATCGCAAGGGCTGTATTCTTTCTGTTTGCTTCACCAGGCCCGTTGCAAGAGTATATCTCTACACGGTGATCATCCATCCGAATTTTGCGGTTATCTTTTTCCTGTATGAAATAGAAGTTTCCTCGGTTGTCTACAAAGGCTTGCTCAAAATCTTTTTGATCCAGGTATCTGTCGGGTCGGATCTTATTTTCCCACCTCAATTCCATACTACTCAGATCAAAAGAATACAGATCAAAATAGGATTGCTTTTCAACCTTGTAAAAAACCACCCTGGATCGGTCCTCAGAACTTACCACCCGAAATTTTGGAGCGTACCAACTTGAACCTAGGTTTTTAATTGTTGTAGAGTCTCTTAGGTTCGCTGCTGCGTCAAATTTTGCTGCCTTGAGAAAAACATTCCCTTTACTTCGGTACGTGTAAAACAGGTAGAAATGATCATTATAGGAAATGACATCTAACAGGTTGGGGTTCTTCTTGTCTAACTCGATATCCTTCTTCCAGGATATTCGCATTTTCTCATCAAGAGATTGTACTTCAAACTTGTCTCCGGATTCGGATCTGAATACCAGAATGTGGGACTTAAATTTTCCCAGCAGTGAATACCCATCATCCGACCTTAAGGGTATTTCTTCAGAGACCGTTACCCGTTGGGCAAAGGTTGTAAGAGTAATTAGTAAAAAAAAGATTGTTGTAACGGACCGGGACATGGATTTAAGTTAAGGGGTTTTTATAATATGTGCCAGACTCATCTAATAAGCGCAACGGTCCCTATTTTTTCAAGTGGCTCACTATCTCTTGGATTGATGTTCAGAATATAGGTGTACACGCCCATCGGCATTTCTGTAAGGCCTTTCCTACCATCCCAACCTTTTAAATAGTCATTAGTTTCAAACAATAGCTGGCCCCAACGATCGTAAATCTTCATGTTGAAATCAATATCCTCAGAGAAAACAATGTAAGGCCTGAAAAGAGTGTTCAGTCCGCCAGGCGCGAATGCTGTAGGAATTCTAATGACCGGTTCCTGAACGAGGCAAATTTCATTTGACCATGCGTCAAAGTTCTGAGTATTTCCATCGGGCAGCGTGGCGGTTGTTTCTGCAAGCACCTGATAGCACACCTCCACTTCTGATGGGTCCAGGGGATCCACCGGGTCCAACGCCTCTAATAGCAAGTCCCCGGCGAGGGGAACTTCCTGGCTTGTGAAACCTTTGCTTCGAAACAAACGATATTTATTGACCTCCACATCGTTTATTGAGAGAGAACTCCAGGTCAGAGCATTGGAAAGGCCAGGACCAGGAGCGCCGGACAAGTAGATCGTTTTACCCTCATCTGAAGCGGCCGACCTGCCGCAATCATCCAGTGTTTGCACCTGGAATATCAAAGAGGACATGGAGGCGTCCGCTGTGGGGTCGATCCGGGAGATCTGATTATTGATCAGGATCCCAGGCAAGCCTGAAAAAGAAGGCTGGAGGTTTCCTGAGCTTGTCCCCCGCAAAAACTCATAGCTGTTCAAGTCCGCCTGTATGTCCCAAAACCAGGAAACCTCAACAGTGTTATCTTTTCGGACCGACAAGTTCGTCAGCATTAATTCTCGTTGAGGTAGCGAGATAAAAGCATTCACACAATAGACATTCGAGTTGGAGATGGCTTGTGTTTGAAATTCAATGTTTCGGATGGTAAAACAATAATTTACACCCTGCGTGATGGATGAAAAGTCAAAGGTAGAGGTGGTTCCGTCAAGAGTTGCAATCTGAGTATCTGCTCCCCCATTTTCTGATACCCAGACTTCCTGCCTTTCAATTGGATTGCTCCAGGCTGAATATGGACTCCAACTAAGAGAAATTGCTTCATCACATTCTTCCACCTGCGCATTAAGAAAGATCGTATTGTGGGGATCCAGGAAGTTGCTTGTGTTTCCACATGGGTCCTGTGCAAGGACGTAATACACTTCTTCCTGATTGGAGGGGTCCGCCGCCTGATCGATATAGCTGGTAACCCCTGCGCCAAAGACCGTGTCTATGGGGATAGTTCCAAGAGGGGTGGTTCGATAAATAATGTATGATTCAATCTGTGGAGAAGAGCTGGCTTCCCAAATGACCTGGACCTCCCCATTCTCTACGCTCACGACAAGGATCTCACTATCTCCAATGTTCCCATTACTAAGGGTATCGCTTGGGATCGCCATTTCCCCCGGGCAATCAAAATTGCTCAACAAATAATAGTATCGATCTTCCCCGGAAGGGTTGGGGTCCTCAAAATCCAAGACCATCGGATCTGTGACGCTTGCCAGTAAAGAAAAGGGGCCGCCTGGTTGAGTGCTGAAGTAAATATCAATGCTGACAAAAGGGCCACAGCTATTTATGGGTGCCTCCCAAAATAGACTATCTGACTTTATACACTCAAAGTCAGGTGGAAAAATTTGCGCAGAAAGATGATTTCCCTGAAACAGGGCTGCACAAAAAAGCAACAAGAAAAGCCGCTTGATCAATTTATGTATGCTTTAAACTTGTCCTCAAACTGTTCCATAGTATATCTTTCTTTTAATTGATACTCCAGATTCAGGCCCTGACCAATATCTTTCCGATAATAAACGAGCCCTATTCCCTTTCCGTATATCTCTAATCCTGAGTATTCCTTTTCCAGATGACCTTCTCTTTCATCATCCATTTTTTCCTTAAGGTCAAAAATAACAATCGGTGTTTCTTTTCCCTCAAAGGAGAAATCTCCTTTTTCCCGGTATTGACGGTTTCGGGTCAAAGTAACTCTGTGCAAAGGGGATTCTGAGAAAGTCCAGGCCAGTTCAAAAAGCAAAACACTGGAAGAATCCATTAATTCAAAGGGAAACCCATTCGGATTCCTGACCTGGGCAGGGAACCGGATACTTTGCCCCGTAGAATCAGGCTGGTACAAGAAGTGATCAATCATTAAGGTCCCATTATCAAACACATCCTCTCTGAAAAACTGGCGGACCTGAAAGTATTCATCATAAAAGGTCCCCGTAAAATGCCAGCCCCCCTCATCCTTGATGCTTTTGTAAAACCAATACTCAGAACCAAGTGAATCACCAGAAACCGGCACATATTCGTACACTAGTCCATTCTCAAGGGATTCAACAGGGAAATAATACTCTTTTAGCAGCAATTGGGGCTTTTCAGAGACACAGGAGGACCATAACAAAATCCCGGGAATGAATACCAAGAGGAGTTTTTGTATCCCTAATTCTGACCAGTTGGCAGAAAACCCACCTGTTTGCTCATCAATCTTGGCCATTTTGGCGTTTAATTTTCAAGATTTAGAAATGGTACGGATTGTGATTCACATAACCGTCCGTAAGACCCCTACAAATATATTTTATCTTTGATTCCCCATTTAAAAAGGGCTATTTGAGCCCCATTATAATAGGCCTATGCTAAACTATTTATCGAAGTCTCTAAAAAAGGTTTTTGGAACTAAATATGACCGGGATGTTGCCATTTACGGTCCTGTGGTAGATACCATTAACGAGGAGTATTCTAAGCTGACTAACATCTCCAACGATGAGCTCCGGAATAAGACCAACGTTTTCCGTCAAAGAATTGCAGAACATCTCGCCGGAATTGATGAAGATATTCGCGAACTCAAGGAAACTATTGGTAATGAGAAAGATCTAAATCATAAAGAGGAGTTGTATGCTGAATTGGACAAGATCACGAAAGAGAGGGATCAGCACCTGGAAGAAGTTCTCAAAGAGATGTTGCCTGAGGCCTTTGCTGTGGTAAAAGAAACGGCACGCAGGTTTTCAGAAAATGAGACGCTGGAAGTAACCGCCACCCAAAGGGACAGAGACTTGGCAGCCACAGCCAGCTATGTTAGCGTGGAAGGTGATAAGGCTGTTTGGAAAAACAGCTGGACGGCTGCAGGGGGTGAGATCACCTGGAACATGATCCATTATGATGTCCAGTTGATTGGAGGACAGGTTTTGCAT
>JABDJM010000261.1 GCA_013002475.1 Saprospiraceae bacterium
ACATGTCCCTTGGTTAGCAATCCCAGCAACAGACGCTCCAGCATCACGGGCTGGCCGACAATGACTTTGGCCGTCTCCTGCCTTAAGCGATCCACAAAAGCACTTTCTAGGTAGATCTGTTGATTTAAAGCTTCAATATCTATGGACGTTTGCATCCTGAATCCTTTTTTAAGTATTAGTAGGTGGGCAAATTTAGAAAATGCCGAATAAAGCCTAATTATTGTCTGCAGGAAGCAATGGGCTCACAGCAGATGAATCTGTCAGCGGCAGGAGCTCGGGCTTCTCGGGTTTGGAAGGCTTTGGCGGCCTCGTCAGAGTATCAAAAAGCATTAGAGCCTCCGCCATATCAAAGGCAATGGAATCAGCAATTGTTTTCGCTTCCTCCAGTACTTTTTCTCTACACCGTTCCTCAACATTTTTAGTGTAGGATATTAACCGTCGATCCAGTTCCTTCTGGATCAGAGAAGACCGCGAAGGCAGCTTAGCCTTTTCTTTGTTGTACTGGACATACTTCCACAGAAAAAAAGAAGCAGCCAAAAGAATTATCCAATACCGCTTCTTCATTCTCGGTCTGTCAGTTTTCTAATTTCGATCATTTGCAATTCTACGAGCGAGTCCACCATTGTCCTAAGCAAGGAGTCCCTTCCGATATCGCACAGGTTGTCGAGCTTGATCCGTAGGGAAGGAGCATCCCGGTTATAGAGAGTATCTACAACATCTTTTTCCTCAGGAGTCAGTTCAGCAGTCGGTAATCGACAGGAAATCTCGAAGGTGAGGATGATCAAAAAAAATATGAAGAGTAGCCTATTCAAAATCCATGGCTTTTCTCTTCAATTCAAAATTCTTCCCGAGATATACTTTCCGAACCAATTCATCTGCCGCTAACTCTTCTGCTGTTCCTGCCTTTAAGATCTTTCCTTCGAACATCAGATAAGCACGGTCAGTGATGCTCAGCGTTTCCTGAACATTATGATCCGTAATGAGGATCCCGATATTCTTAGTCTTCAATTTGGCCACTATGCTTTGAATGTCCTCCACGGCGATCGGATCGATTCCTGCAAAAGGCTCATCCAAAAGGATGAAGGAGGGATTGGTTGCTAATGCCCTGGCAATTTCCGTTCTTCTTCTTTCTCCTCCAGAGAGTGTGTCGCCTTTGCTCTTCCGAACTTTTTCCAGGCTGAATTCTGAGATCAATTCTTCCTGACGCTCATTTCGTTCCTCCAAGCTTAGATCTGTCATTTCAAGGACCGCCATAATATTATCCTCCACACTTAGTTTGCGAAAGACTGAAGGCTCCTGTGGCAGATAGCCAATTCCTCTCTGCGCGCGCTTATACATAGGTAGTGAAGTGATATCCTCATCATCTAAAAATACCTGACCTCCGTTAGGTTGGATAAAACCCACAACCATATAGAATGTGGTTGTTTTTCCAGCACCATTTGGACCTAAGAGTCCCACTATTTCCCCTTGATTAACATCAATGGAAACATCCTCAACCACCGTCCGGCTGCCATATTTTTTAACCAGGGCCCTGGCTTTTAGAATTTTGATTTTTGACTCCATCACTTAATTTTCAAAATTAACGATCCACTCTTCCTCCCGGTCAAAATTGGGAAGTAATTTTCCAATTTTCTTGACCAAAACCGGTTCAGGATGCCTACTTAATGTAAAGTCCACGGCGTCCCATTTTCCATTTGGAGTGGTATCAGCAATAATTCGGAGGTTATAATCCAAAGGATCCAAACTTCTGAAATCAAGAACATATTCTCCGCCTCCCATTAACAACTCCTCTTTTACCACTTTACCGCCAGAGTCCTCCAGTTGAAGCAAATACTGGGTCAATGAGTCCGGGACCTGTACAGTCACCTTGAGGTTGGACAGTTCCTCCAGGCTTTTAACTTTTATTATATAGTCAAGGCTATCGTTTGTTCTTTGATGAATGCTTTCAAGGGAGCCGGGAGCCAATTGAAGCCGGTAGCTCTGGCCTCCTGCCCAGGGATGATTCAACTTCAAAGATCTGGAGTTCTCACCGAAACTCATTTCAAAATCAAGCTTGGTTTCAAGGGAGTCAACCCTAAGGGTAATTAAGTCGGTTTCGAACTTATGGAGGGACTGTGTAAAGCTCAGTTCTAAATCATCTGTAGAAATAAGATCAATTTCTTTTTTGTCGCCGAGTTTTGACGCCAGATTTAAGTCCGACTCTTCAGGATCCAGGCCTCCTTTTATCGACAGGGTATCCCTAAATAGACTGTCTCGTTCAACAAATATTTGAAAAGCACTGGTGTCCGGATTGTGATACCAAATTAGGAGACTATCCTTCTCAACAATCGAAGAAAACCTTTGGGGTCCATCAGAATAAGAAACACTCACATCTTCCGGTGGAGTATTGAAGGCGAGTTTTATTTTTCCGTACTCACCCAACTCCTTATCTAGGATCCTCAACTGAGTTTTTTCCGACTTTGATATCCGGAATTCCAATTGGGTGTTCATTGTATCCGGAAGGATCAGAAAACTATCTAAGAATGCGAATGCCTCACCAATCTCTTCATACAAGTAATTATTTCGTGTCTCCACTAAAGCAAATACCTGAAAAGTATCAGCTTTCATGTTTTCTATGGAAAATAGACCCTCTGCATCTGTCCTTGCTAGGTATAGAGGTTTGTTCTTGAAGACCGTAGTATCCGAAAGATCCTCATGAACAAGGATCAAAGCCTTTTCCACTGGTTCACCGGAATAGGCATCTATGACTTTTCCTGAGATATTCAGAGAGTCAATAAAGTCTCCAGTGGAAAAAACCATTCGCAGGTTTGGCACTGAATTTCCCGCTGTGAAATCGACTACCGATTCACCAAAGTTTATGATGTAGGTGATATTCTCTTTCAATGGTTCCTCCCCGAATTCAAAGATGACTGTCTTCTTTTTTAAAGACACCGTATAGTCCTCTGTAAAAGGTGAAACGACCAATTGATTTCGCGTATCCTTGAGCTCAATCCATTCATTAAAGATCAATTCAACCCTTTGCTTGGTAAATCCTGTTTGGAAGTTCTCAGTAGAATTAAGGCTATCCAGTTTCGGGGGTTCCTCATCAGGGTCACCACCAGACGGAGGAACGATCTGAGCACAGGCCTGAAAAATCAGAAACCCAAAAACAAAATATATTCCACGCTTAAAAATGCTCATTCCAGAAAATTGCCCGCACAAATTTGATAAATTTTCTCAGGCTATTTTTTTGATAAATAGGGATAACAGAATTCAACTGGTAGATGCTCCCTTCCTTTTTAGTTAAAAAAGGTTAAAGCCTCCCTTTTGGGTGAAAATTCAGAATTGTTTCCCTTAAATACTCCTTATCCAAATGTGTATAGATCTCAGTAGTTGTAATGGACTCATGGCCCAACATATCCTGAACCGCCTTAAGGTTGGCACCGCCCTCAACCAGGTGAGTGGCAAACGAATGGCGGAGGGTATGCGGCGAAACCTTTTTTTTGATACCCGCATCCCGGGCCGCTTGCTTAACAATATTGAAAACCATCACCCTGGATAAACGCGACCCACGCCTGTTTAAAAACAGCATACTCTCCTCCCCCTTTTTAACTGCATTTTTTTTCCGCACATGCTCTAGATATAGCTGAATATGCTTTATGGCGTCATCTCCAATCGGTACCAGTCTTTCCTTATCGTTCTTTCCGATGACCCGAATGAATCCTAAATCCGGATAAAATCCATTGATCTTCAGGTTGATCAATTCAGAGACGCGAAGCCCGCAGGCGTAAAGCGTTTCCAACATGGCTCTATTTCGGGTCCCCTGCGGAAGAGAAAGATCTATACTGTCAAGCATTGCCTGGATCTCTGCATAAGTCAAAACCTCGGGTATCTTCTGACCCAATTTTGGACCCTCGATCAATTCACTAGGATCCTCCTGCATAAGATCTTCAACGAGAAGGTATTTATAAAAGGCCTTGATCCCGGAAAGTATGCGGCCCTGGCTCCGGGCGCCAAGACCCAGATCGTGCAAATAGCTTAGAAACTGCTGGATGTCGCCCATCTCAATTCCTAGCGGTCCTTTGGGAGACTCTAGCTGCTGGTCAAACCCCGACAATTTATCGACATCACGGACATAAGCTTGCACAGAATTTTCTGAAAGCGACCGTTCTAATTGCAGGTAAGCTCTAAATCCACTTTTGCAGCTTCTCCAATCCATTTGGCTAAGATAGCCCTTCTTCCTTGGCACTAAACAGTCTGGGAATTGTAGTTCTGAAGATATTGGCCCAGCAGCATTCAAAATTATTGACGGAAATAAAGGCCTATCGTGCAATAAATTTTATAAAGTATGGAATCACTTCCTTTAAATTTTAAGAGGTGATTTGAGAGTCACCACCTCCACATTTTGGATATCGGCAAGCAAAAAAATTTGGGTCTTACCATCCTTGCATGTTTGAATGATTCGATTGACCTTTAATACTAATTCAAAATTGAGATGCTTAGCAACATTATTATTTCTGTCAACAACATTATCGTGATTCCAAAAGATCACTAGCAGGGAGGTAAGTTGCTTTAAAAATAATGGCCGCTCTTCCCGGGCGGCTTTTTTATTGAATGGAAGAAACAAACAAACTTAACAAGTACAGCAGGCATGTAACGCAGGATGATAGTCAGCCTGCAGCCCAAGCCATGCTTCATGCTCTCGGCCTCTCAAGGAAAGACCTTGAAAAGCCACAGATCGGTATCGTAAGTACCGGCTGGGAAGGAAATCCCTGCAATGTTCATTTGAACGGTTTAGCTCAAAAGATCAAAGCTAGTGTCCTGGATCAGGACCTGATTGGATTGATCTTTCACACCATCGGGGTCAGTGATGGAATTAGTATGGGTACCTCAGGTATGCGTTTTTCCCTACCATCCAGAGATATCATCGCGGACTCCATAGAAACGGTTGCATCAGCCCAATGGTATGATGGATTGGTAACTGTTGTGGGCTGTGATAAAAATATGCCTGGTGCCATGATGGCCCTGGGCAGGCTTAACCGGCCTTCTGTATTGGTCTACGGAGGTACCATTCAGCCAGGCTGTGTGGCAGACAAAAAGCTGGACATTGTTTCTGCTTTTGAAGCATTAGGACAAAAAATTTCTGGAACGATAAGCGAGGAGCATTTCCGAGAGATCGTTGAAAATGCCTGTCCCGGACCTGGTGCCTGCGGGGGCATGTACACCGCCAATACTATGGCTTCGGCCATCGAGGCTCTGGGTATGAGCCTACCCTACAACTCATCTTACCCGGCCGTTTCAGATGAAAAGGCCGAAGAGTGTTCCCGGGTTGGAGCTGCTATCAGGGCTGTGCTTGAAAAGGACCTCAAGCCCCGCGACATCATGAGCCGCGAGTCCTTTGAAAATGCCATAAGATTAATAACCGTCCTGGGAGGTTCCACCAATGCAGTCATTCATCTGATCGCAATGGCAAAAGCTGTAAATGTAAAACTCAACCTGAAAGACTTCCAAAGGATCAGCGACACGACCCCATTTCTTGCGGACTTAAAACCATCAGGCAAATTTGTGATGGAAGACCTTCATAAAGTTGGAGGAGTGCCTGCGGTGATGAAGATGATGCTCTCAGAAGGATTGCTGACGGGAGACTGTCTTACGGTTACCGGAAAAACAATAGCAGAGAACTTACAGGAGTGCAAACCACTAAATGAACAACAGAAAGTGATCCTCCCGGCATCAAAGCCTATCAAAAAATCCGGGCACCTTCAGATTCTATTTGGAAACCTGGCACCGGAAGGCGCCGTTGCGAAGATCACTGGAAAAGAAGGCACCATATTTAATGGAAATGCCCGTGTATTTAACAGCGAAGCGGAAGCCAATGCCGCCATCGCAGGTAAAAAGATCAAAGCTGGAGAGGTCATCGTCATCAGGTTTTGCGGACCAAAAGGAGCACCTGGAATGCCCGAGATGTTAAAACCCACATCTGCGATTATGGGAGCTGGCCTGGGTGGCCAGGTAGCCCTGATTACGGATGGTCGCTTTTCAGGAGGCACTCATGGCTTCGTGGTAGGCCATGTAACGCCGGAGGCTCAACAAGGAGGGCTTATTGCGCTTGTAGAGGATGGAGACCCTATTTCTATTGATGCAGAAAACAATCTCCTTGAGCTAAAAATAGACGCAAAAGAAATTGAAAAAAGGCAGGCAGCCTGGAATCCTCCGGTCCCTGCTGCAACCCATGGGATATTAGCCAAGTATATAAATACAGTGAGTTCAGCCAGCGAAGGCTGTGTCACAGATGAATTTTAATACATGCTTATGAATGAGCCAAGATACCATCAGTCTGATGATCAGAAAAAGCAGGCCGCATCCAATGCCAACACAGGACCACGGATGACTGGAGCCCAGGCGATCCTAATGTGCCTACTTGAGGAGGGCATCGATACAGTATTTGGATACCCAGGTGGAGCTATCATGCCAGTGTATGATGCGCTGTATGATTACCAGAAAGAAATTAGGCATATCCTGGCCCGACATGAGCAAGGGGCTATTCATGCTGCGCAGGGCTATGCTAGAGTAACCCGTAAAACAGCAGTCTGTCTTGCTACCTCCGGGCCTGGAGCTATGAACCTTTTTACCGGTATTGGAGATGCCATCATGGACTCCACTCCACTGGTTTGTATCACCGGCCAGGTGTATTCAAAAGTTTTGGGAAGTGACGCTTTTCAGGAAACAGATGTAGTAGGCTGTACAACTCCGATCTCAAAATGGAATTTTCAAGTCACCAAAGCGGAAGAGATCCCCTCCACTTTTGCCAAGGCATTTTTCGTTGCTAATTCCGGAAGACCCGGTCCGGTAGTCATTGATATTACGAAAGACGCACAGTTTGGTGAATTAAATTTCACCTACCAGAAAAAGCCATTGATCAGATCATACCACCCCTATCCTAAACCTACTGAACAAAATCTGGAAGAAGCGGCTAAGCTGATCAACGATTCAAAGAAGCCTTTCATCCTGGCAGGGCATGGTATTCAGATTGCCGGAGCAAAACATGAATTCCAATCCTTTATCGAAAAGGGGAATATTCCATACGCATCAACCATACATGGATTAGGTACCCTACCCCATGACCATCCTCTAAACATGGGGATGCTGGGTATGCATGGAAACTATGCTCCAAACCTGATGACAAATGAATGCGATCTGCTCATCGCCATCGGGATGCGTTTTGATGACCGGGTAACGGGAGATCTTTCCAGATATGCCAAACAAGCAAAGGTTATTCATATTGAAATTGATCCCTCCGAAATAGACAAAAATGTAAAAACGGATGTCGCTCTTTTGGGGGATGCAAAAGAAGTTCTTCAGAGACTTGAACCGCTTACCCAAAAGAATGAACACCAGGACTGGATCCAAAGATTCAGGGACCTGGAAAAGGAAGAGGTAAAAGAAGTTTTCCAAAAGGATCTCAACACGGCCAGTTCTGAATTAAAAATGGGCAGGGTCATTAGATTGGTTTCCGAAAAAACTGAAGGGCAAGCGACAGTAGTAACTGATGTTGGCCAACATCAAATGTCTGCAGCCAGGTATTACCAATATAGCAGGCCCAATCAATGGGTGAGCTCCGGAGGAGCGGGAACCATGGGCTATGGTTTGCCGGCCGCATTTGGAGCAAAGCTTGCCCAGCCAGAAAATACCGTGGTCGCTTTTATCGGTGATGGAGGGTTTCAAATGACCATACAGGAATTAGGGATGTGTGCCCAATGGAATGTGGGCGTTAAGATCGTCCTGCTGGACAACAACTACCTGGGTATGGTCCGGCAATGGCAGGAACTGTTTTTTGAGAATAGATACTCCTCTGTAGAACTTCAAAATCCGGACTTTGTAAAAATTGGGGAAGGATTTGGCGTGAAAGGGGAAACCATAAAAGATGCAAGTGAATTAGAAGAGGCTGTAGGAAGAATGCTCGCACATGATGGGCCTTATCTTTTGCATGTCCAGGTCGAAAAGGAAGAAAATGTTTTTCCAATGATCCCATCGGGGTCCTCCGTATCAGAATGCAGATTAAAATAAGATTATGCAAACTTTCACTATTACTGTGTACTCTGAAAATCAAACTGGTCTGCTTACCCGGGTGGTTTCCGTATTCACACGGCGCCATATTAATATTGAAAGCATGACAGTTTCTGAATCTTCTATTGAAGGGATCCACAAATTCACTATTGTAGTTCATCTGGAAGAAGAGGAAGTTAGAAAACTGGTTTCACAAATTGACAAACAGGTGGATGTCCTGAAGGCATTCTATTATGATGAACATGAGATCGTCCATCAGGAGATTGCTCTTTACAAGGTACCAACTGAAGCCTTTACAGGAGGAAATACCCTTGAGCAACTGATCAGAAAACACAACGCGAGGATCCTTGAGATCGAAAGAGAATACGTGGTTATCGAAAAAACGGGTCACCAGGCAGATACTCAGGCCTTATTGAACGACCTTAGAAAAATAGGCATTTATGAATTTGTACGATCAGGCCGTGTGGCAATTATTAAACCGATGGAACAACTGAACACTTATTTATCAAGCGTATCAAATAATCAATCAACATAAAACATTTAGCAAACCAATAAAAAAGAGATCATGGCAAAAATGAATTTTGGAGGCGTTGAAGAAAATGTGGTTACCAGAGATGAGTTCCCTCTTGAAAAGGCAAGGGAGGTTATGAAAGATGAAACGATCGCGATCATTGGATACGGTGTCCAGGGTCCCGGTCAAGCGCTCAATCTTAGAGATAATGGATTTAACGTGATCGTTGGTCAAAGGCAAAATTCCAAGACCTGGGACAAAGCGGTGGCCGATGGTTGGGTACCCGGAGAAACGCTTTTTCCGATAGAGGAAGCTGCGGAAAAAGGAACCATAATTCAGTATTTACTTTCTGATGCAGCCCAAATTGAAGTTTGGCCTGCACTAAAAGCAAAATTAAGCCCAGGGAAAGCTCTATATTTTTCTCATGGCTTTGGTATAACCTATAAGGACCGAACAGGCATTATCCCGCCGGAAGGTGTGGATGTGATCCTGGTAGCACCTAAGGGTTCTGGTACCAGCCTACGTAGAATGTTCCTGGCAGGAAGAGGGCTGAATTCCAGCTACGCTATTTTTCAGGATGCCACAGGTCGCGCAAAGGAACGAGTAGTGGCTTTAGGGATCGGAGTGGGTTCCGGATATCTCTTTGAGACCACTTTTCAAAAAGAAGTCTATAGCGATCTGACTGGAGAGCGTGGAACTCTAATGGGAGCCATCGCAGGAATTTTTGAGGCACAGTATGAGGTACTACGAAAAAGAGGACACTCACCTTCGGAGGCATTCAATGAAACTGTTGAAGAGCTAACTCAGAGTCTGATGCCTCTGGTGGCTGAAAACGGAATGGACTGGATGTATGCCAATTGCTCCACCACTGCACAAAGAGGAGCTCTTGACTGGAAAGGAAAATTCCGCGATGCGGTAAAACCAGTTTTTGAGGAACTTTATGAGGAAGTGGCTACCGGCAGGGAAGCGCAAAGATCCATCGACACCAACTCCCAATCTGATTATCGTGAGAAGCTGGAAGTAGAGTTGAAAGAGATTCGCGAAAGTGAGATGTGGCAGGCAGGAACTCAGGTGCGTTCCTTGCGTCCAGAAAATGAAAAGAAGACTATAAAAGCCTAATATGGTTTCCACTGGTAATCCATTTATTCCTAAGGTTGAGCTTTCTGAAATTCAAAAGGCCTATACCCGGTTGGCGAAGTACTTCCGGCCCAGTCCTCTGCATTTCAATGATGGTCTTTCCCAGGAATATGGATGCGGAGTATATCTGAAAAGGGAGGACCTTCAAAGGGTCCGCTCCTATAAGATCAGGGGTGCTTTCAACAAAATGAAAAGCTGTGATCCCGATGATCTGAAAAGGGGGGTGGTCTGTGCCAGTGCTGGAAATCACGCTCAGGGAGTCGCTATGGCTTGTCAGATCCTTGAGGTGCCAGGAAGTATTTTTATGCCGGCCACTACTCCAAGTCAAAAGATCAAAAAGGTAAAATACTTTGGCGGAGACCTGGTTACGATAAAAATTGTTGGAGACACTTTTGATGAAAGTTTTCAGGAGGCAACAGCCTATGCGGAATCCAGAGACCTAACCTTTGTACATCCTTTTAACGACATGAAGGTTATTGAGGGACAGGCTACCACCGGGATTGAGATATTGCAGCAAATAGACAAGCCTATTGATATCCTTTTTATACCGATCGGAGGAGGAGGTTTGGCAGCGGGCTTAGGTTCCTATATTAAACAGATGAGCCCGGATACGCGCATTATTGGAGTGGAACCCACTGGAGCCCCAGCTATGCATGCTGCGTTCAAAGCCGGAGAGGTGGTGGAGTTGCAAAAGATGGATCCTTTTGTTGATGGCGCTGCTGTCAAGCAAGTGGGTGAATTGAATTTTCAGATCTGCAAGGAAGTAGTGGATGAAATAGCCTTGGTCGACGAGGGGCAGATATGCCAGACCATTTTACAGTTGTATAATGAGGAGGCCATTGTCGTCGAACCTGCTGGTGCATTGACCCTCGCGGTCTTAGAACAATATCGCGAGGAGATTAAAGGAAAAAAAATCGTTTGTCTTGTTTCCGGCGGGAATAACGACATCACTCGGACGCCGGAAATAAAAGAAAGAGCTCTTTTGTATCAGGGGCTCAAACACTATTTCATCATTCGCTTTCCGCAACGCGCCGGTGCCTTAAGAGACTTTGTCAACAAGGTACTAGGACCAAAAGACGACATCACTCATTTTGAATACACCAAAAAGCACAATCGTGAAAGCGGTCCTGCCTTGGTGGGAATAGTCCTGAAAAATCCCGAAGATTATCAGGGTTTATTAACCAGGATGAAAGCTGAAGAAGTTCAATTCAAAGAAATCAATAGGGACGAGATGTTGTTTGGGTTATTGGTGTAAAACATTTCCCATTCGCAAAGAGGTCAGGAGATCTTTTGCTCAGTCCAAACGGAAATTGCAACGCATTAGGGATTTTAAGCCCGAAGGGACCTGCCTGCCGGTCTGACGACTCCGATAGTCGTGTCAGACTCGTCGGAGCAGGCAGGCACGAAGAACACTAAGGTTCACTGATTGACCACTTCCCATTGCTTGCTGCTCATCTCCTCACTATCCGCTCCACATGTAAAATGCCTTCCCCACCGATCACTTGATAAAAATAGATGCCTGAAGGATAGGCATGAAGGTTTATCTCCAGCGCTTTAAGTCCTTTTCCAAAATCTTTGGTAAAAAGCAATCTTCCTGAACGATCATAAAGTCTCAGCTCACCTTCCGATGTCATGGGCTTGTTGGAAGAAACAAAGCTTATCCCTCCGGTAGGATTTGGAGCAACTGCCCAGACCTGGTCGTTGGATGGAGGTGGAAAGTAGGTGGAAGTTGGAATCAAACGGGTGGTATCGCAAACTGGGTATTCGGTTCCTAATCGATAACTTGGAAAATAGGGTAAACTAATTCCATGGCTTGTGTGTAATTGAATACCATGTTGCTCAAAATTACAAGCAAGACCTTTGGCATTTGGATTGTGCATCACATGGAGTACATCCTCCCCGTTATTGGAATTATAATACAACTTACAATCAGGTCCTAATTGAGCCTGGAAGAAAGTAGACGCGAAGGGGGAAGCATGGCCATCATAAGTAGCGATAAGAACTTTGGAGTCCTCTATATCTTCTGCTTCAAGATCAAACTGCCAAAGCTCAAGTAGGCTATTCACATAGAGAAAGCGCCCATTGGGAGAAACGGCAGCGCCTCCGAATTTGGGTTCAATCGTAAAATCAATATGACGAGGGTTAGATAATTCACCTAACACTCTATCAAAGTCGTATAGAAAAATTCCACGATCTGCAAATGCACGAATATAGAGGTCACCTTGAGGGCTTATAATGGTTTGTAATATGTCATCAGTTTCATCAATGACAATTCCAATCGATTGTATTTTTGATGTAATTTGATCATTATCGTCGATGAAATATATTTCGTATTCATTCGAATTGTAAATTCCTGAAATAATCCACCAACCTGTCCCACTGTTTTCTCTAACTGCATTTAGATAAGAATTGCTTAGGCGTGTAGAATTGATCGGCTGATTCTTTTGTACTACCGAGCCTAATCCATTGTTCAAGTTCATATCAATTATAGTATGAAATAGAGTGTCATTTACAATAATGATTTCTGTATTAGTATCAATTACTATTCTTTTGTGAAATAAGTGGTAATTTTTATTGTTTGAGGCTGAGGGGAGAGCAAGTATACTTTGATGCCCAGCAGTGTATCCCCATTGACATTGATCTTCATTTATATCGCCAGGGTTCAGCCCTCCTCCATTATCCATTAGCGTGAAAGAAGCATCTCTAATTTCACAACCATTTGTATAAAACAATAAGTTGCCTTCGGTATCGGAGATACAAGCGTTTGAAACACTGATTTTCAAATCTTGAAAGACCTTTTGTATTACCAAAGAATCATTCCGAAAGTCCAATATGGATGTTGTGTCATCCTCGAAGGAAAATATCCATTGATTATCATATTGCAGCTGAGCTCTAAGCTCAACTCCAATTATTATGATTATCAGAATGACAAATGGCTTCCTCACTTATCTTGTTATTATTAGCTTTTGAATTTTTCCATTTTCCAATCCATAGAAATACACACCAGGCGACCAAACATTGGTTTCGATTTTTATACTAAAGGGACCCTGTTTTAGTTTTACCGAATGGACTAGTGACCCCTTCCAATCATAAAAGACCAAATTCCTTGCACCAATCAAGTTTCCCTGGAGGGTTATTATATCGTCGGCAGGGTTTGGATGCAAAGTTATGGATTCAACACTAGGTTTTTCGGCTTCCAACTGACGATTGTTGGAACTTAGACATAGAACATCATCCGAATCATCATAAGAAGTACCAAAATAATTTAAAATTCCTCTGGCCAAGTATACGCCATCCCCGCCTTCCAAGGGGCATTGCCCTGCAATACTTTCCAAGTTCGGAATTTGGTCAACGTTAATTCCCTCTAAGAAAATAGAATGGATATATTTCTCATTCTGAGCGGGCAATAGTAAAGGAGTAATTGAATTATTTAATGATTGTGCAGTAACGAAATGATTCAACTTTAATATTTCATTATCAGAAACCAAATTTTTAATGTTTGTATTAAGACTTTCGTTTTCAGTAAGTTTTATATTTCTAATAGTCTCAAAAGTCCCTTGGGTAATGGTTCCATCAATCAAATTGACAACTTCATTTGCAAGTTCATCTAATTTCAGCATAACATTTATCTGGGCATTCTCAATTGAAGAACTATTTCCGACATAACTAGGGTGGTTCCTAAATCCGGTAGCTGTATTAAAGACCTCATTCAATTGACCAAATGTTGTACTTGAGGAAGTATTTTGGAACAATGACATTTCACTAGAGTTAAAAGTCGTTTTGCCGTTTTTAATCCTGTTTAATAGGTGTCGGTTAAGGACCCAATTCTGGGCATCATTTTCAAACCCAAGAATTTGAATACCAGCTAATAATTTTTCGTCTGTACCGCGAGAATTCCCTTCGTGAATAAGTCGATCAAAGGGTGTGCAAGAAAGATCATGAAGACCCTCCGGAATGATCGTGCATTCATAAGTATTATTTTGATCGTCCTCTGTATTAAACCAACCTGGTAAATTTGTATTAGGAGAGTAGTTTGGATTGCCGGGATCTACCAGAAACCTTGATGAAAAGGATTGAATTAGATCTCCCACGAAATAGGCACCAACATCTCCAAACCCCCCCACCCACTCATTTCCCTTATGTTCCTGAGGGCCAATCAAGCTTCCGCCGATATTTGGATAAATCCCCACTGTCAAGCCGCGGGTGCCATTAGAAAGGTTAGAGCCTTTAAAATCAGAATCATCACAAATGCCAAAGAAGTTAACCCCCGTTTCAAAT
>JABDJM010000283.1 GCA_013002475.1 Saprospiraceae bacterium
GTGGCATCATGAGCATCATTTCCGTGAGGTGGAGGGAGGCGTAGAAATGAAGGATCTCCTTCATTATGCGATCCCTTTTGGACCTTTAGGCAGATTGGTCAACGCACTTCTTGTAAGCAAAAAAGTGGATCAAATATTTGATTTCAGAAAAGGGTCCCTGGAGCGAATCATTGGGCATATGAAGGCAAGTTCAGCCGGAAAATAGAAACCAGATATAAACAAAAAAGCCCCACCAACAGGAGAGGCTTTTTTTCTAATTGGAAGTGTGCTTTTTATTTGTAAACACTCTCCTTTTTGAATTTCTTGCATAACTGTGCATAAACAAGGACACGCCATTTGTTGCGATTTCCTTTACCCATTTTTTCCATAGCTGCAGAAAGAGCTTTGTCAAGTTTCGGATCATCTTTTAAGCCCAGCTTTTTCATAAGATAGTTCTTCTTAACGCGAGCTAGTTCAGCAGGATCTGTACCGGAAACTTTACTAGCATCTTTGCTGTAAATAGAGGGGCCGCATCCTTTGGCTACTTTCCTGATAAGGTCTTCGCTCAAGCCTAATCTCAATTTCTTGCTATCGGCGTGATACTTTGCCACCAGGTCATCAAATTTACCCATGATTGTAGTGTTAAATGGTGAATTAAAATTGTCCTTCGAAGATAAAACAGTCCCCCTTCATTATGAAACATACCGGGGTATATTTTATTCCTTATTGTTTTGAGGGAGCCGGCCTAATAATCTTACTGTTGGTCCCAATCTTTGATTTCTTTCTCTTCTTCAAACTCTTGGCGTCAAGCTTGGGTTTTGCCGGTTTTGACTCAGGCAAGGTTTTGGGCCAAACCAGTTTCATCTCATCAATCAGATGACTTGCCCCAGCAAACTTGTCCACAATGAACAGAATATATCTTGTATCCACCATGATATTCCTGCATATGGAAGGATCATAGTTGATATCGCTCATTGTTCCCTCCCATACTCGATCAAAATTCAAGCCAACCAAATTGCCGTAAGCGTCAATAGCAGGCGAACCAGAGTTTCCTCCGGTTGTATGGTTGGTGCCCAAAAAGCATATGGGCATTTTGCCATCCTGGGCATATTGACCATAATCGCGATCCTCATATAACTGCCTTAATTTTTCAGGCACATCAAACTCGTAATCTCCAGGCTTATATTTTTCGATCACACCACCCAAAAAGGTTTGGGATTTGTAGGCAACAGCATCCCTCGGCTCGTAGCCATTGACGTTTCCGTATGTGATCCGCATCGTGCTATTGGCATCAGGATAAAAACGCTTATCAGGAAAAACCTCCATTTGAGCCTTCATGTATTTTCGCTGAAGCTCATTGATCTCGCGTTGGATAGCATTTAGTGGCTTTGAAACTGTCTCATTGTGGTGCTCCGCCAACCGATCGACGAACTTGTACAGAGGGTCCCCTGTAAAAGCTTCTACTGCCTTCGCTGGAGGCATACTTAAAATGCCCATGAGTTTTTTCTCATCTGCGGCTACAGTCTCAGCGAAGAAGTTCTTCGCCAAATTCGCATAGCCATAATAATTGGAGGCCACAGTAGCCTGAGCTTTTTCACTGATGTAATTCTTGTCCACATTCGTGAAGTACATCTCAGTTAATGCGCCAAACACTTCCTCATCAATAGTAGGTCGGTAGTTCTTGTAAAAGTTCGAGAAAAAGCGATCGATCAATCTTCCTTTGAATGCTTCATATCCTTCCAGGTCACCGGATTGTTGGCTCTTGGCTAACCGGCGTAGATAATTCATTACACGAATGATCTCCACGTTTCTGGTATACTCGGAATAGTAATCGCGCGTGTAGGCCAGGTCTTTAATAGCTTTATACTTTTCTTCAAACTGGCCTAAAAGATCACCGTAGAGCATTTTTTTATCAGGATGAGCATTAAGGGCTGTATTGAATTCCTTCTCGTACTTCTTCTTTTTTGCGATGGCTCCGGTGCTTTGAAGTCCCTGACTTTCACCGATCCATTTTTTCCAGTAATTCGCTACCCTCGCAAATTTGGAAGCATACTGGAGCCTGACTCCCTCATCTGCCCGCATATATTTATCAATGATGCCCAAGGCCTCGTCCCGGATCGAGATCTTCGCCGGATTGAGTTTGTCCACCAATTGTTCAACAGCATAGGATGGTAAATAAGAGTTCGTACGCCCAGGAAATCCAAAAACCATGGTGAAATCACCCTGCTGTACTCCGTCCAAAGAAATTGGCAAAAAGTGTTTTGGGTTATAAGGCTTGTTTGCCGGATCATACTCGGCTGGCTCATTATTCGGACCAGCATAGATGCGGAACAAAGCGAAGTCACCAGTATGGCGTGGCCAAACCCAGTTGTCTGTGTCGGAACCAAACTTTCCAATGGACTCAGGAGGAGTTCCCACCAGTCGAACATCCGGGTAGGATATGGTCTTAAAAAGAAAATATTGATTTCCATTGAAAAACGGACGGATCATTATCTCTTCAAAAGGGCCTGTCTCCATCGAGTTCTGCAGGGCCTTAATGTTCTTGTCAACGATAGACTGGCGATCTTTTTCAGAAAGCTTTTCCGATACGCCGGATAGTACCTTATCAGACACATCCTCAATGCTCTGGATGAATCGTGCAAAAAGCCCTGGATTTGATAATTCCTCTTGTTTCCCATCCGCCCAAAAACCATTTTTCAACAGATTGTCCTCTACCGAAGAATGCGATTGAATCTGTCCATACCCACAATGATGGTTTGTAAGCAGCAACCCCTGATCGGAGATCACCTCTGCTGTGCAAAAACCGCCGAAATGAACGATGGCATCTTTTAGACTGCCCTTATTGACCGAATAGATATCCTCAGCTGTGATCTTCATGCCGAGGGATTGCATTTCGGCTTCATTGAGGGATTTAAGGAGTAAAGGGAGCCACATGCCTTCACCGGCAAAAATCGGACTTAAGATGAAAGCCAGAAAAAGGGAGAGCAATATTTTTCTCATTGTTAATTTTTGCCTGTGAAGATAATTAATTCCTTTCTGTAGAACTGCTGAGATATGTCAGGATCGAGCCAGGGTTTTGGTCTGCAATTCCTTATTTTCGTCAGCTAAAATTTCAGCTATATGGTAAACTGGGGATCCTATCTAATTATTGGCTTGACCTTAATTTTTTCAATCGAAGTATCTGCTCAAACTATGAGTGCAAAAGACATTGACCAGGAAGTAGAGTCTCTATTGCAAAAAATGACTCTGGAGGAAAAGATGGGCCAGATGGTTCAATACAGTGGTTTTTGGGAAGCGACCGGTCCGGCACCTGCTGAAGGGGATGCTGCTAAGAAGTATGAAGATCTCAGGTCAGGC